>NZ_JBEOXI010000017.1:0-56988 GCF_040296465.1 Streptomyces sp. NPDC002130 | reverse complement strand
CCCACCTCCCCCCCCGCCCCCGCCCCTCGGCGTGTGCGGTGCGGGACTACCCGAGCGCCTTGCCCGGCAGCTCGACCTTCGCGCCGAGCTCCACGAGCTTCTCCATGAAGTTCTCGTAGCCGCGGTTGATGAGGCCGATGCCGTGGACCCGGGACGTGCCCTGGGCCGCCAGGGCCGCGATCAGGTACGAGAAGCCGCCGCGGAGGTCGGGGATGACCAGGTCCGCGCCCTGCAGCTTGGTCGGGCCCGAGACGACGGCCGAGTGTAGGAAGTTGCGCTGGCCGAAGCGGCAGTTCGAGCCGCCCAGGCACTCGCGGTAGAGCTGGATGTGCGCGCCCATCTGGTTCAGGGCGGACGTGAAGCCGAGGCGGGACTCGTAGACCGTCTCGTGGATGATCGACAGGCCCGTGGCCTGCGTGAGTGCCACCACCAGCGGCTGCTGCCAGTCGGTCTGGAAGCCCGGGTGGACGTCCGTCTCCAGCGCGATGGACTTCAGCTGGCCGCCGGGGTGCCAGAAGCGGATGCCCTCGTCGTCGATCTCGAAGGCACCGCCCACCTTCCGGTAGGTGTTCAGGAACGTCATCATCGAGCGCTGCTGCGCGCCGCGGACGTAGATGTTTCCTTCGGTCGCCAGCGCCGCCGACGCCCAGGACGCGGCCTCAAGGCGGTCCGGGAGGGCGCGGTGGTTGTAGCCGCCGAGCTGGTCCACACCCGTGATGCGGATCGTCCGGTCGGTGTCCATCGCGATGATCGCGCCCATCTTCTGCAGCACGCAGATGAGGTCCTCGATCTCCGGCTCGACGGCCGCGTTGGACAGCTCCGTGACGCCCTCCGCCAGGACGGCCGTCAGCAGCACCTGCTCGGTCGCGCCGACGGACGGGTACGGCAGGGCGATCTTCGTGCCGCGCAGCCGCCGGGGCGCCTCCAGGTACTGGCCGTCCTCCCGCTTCTCGATCTTCGCGCCGAACTGCCGCAGCACCTCGAAGTGGAAGTCGATGGGCCGGCCGCCGATGTCGCAGCCGCCGAGACCGGGGATGAACGCGTGGCCGAGGCGGTGCAACAGCGGCCCGCAGAACAGGATCGGGATCCGGCTCGAACCGGCGTGGGCATCGATGTCAGCGACGTTCGCGCTCTCCACGCGCGTCGGATCCATCACCAGTTCGCCGGGCTCGTCACCCGGACGGACCGTCACACCGTGCAGCTGCAGCAGACCCCGCACGACCCGGACGTCGCGGATGTCAGGAACATTGCGCAGCCGGCTCGGAGCGCTGCCCAGCAGCGCTGCGACCATGGCCTTCGGTACGAGGTTCTTCGCACCGCGGACACGGATCTCGCCCTCCAGCGGGGTTCCGCCGTGGACAAGCAGGACATCGTCGTTGACGGTCATGAATCTCGCGTTCCATGGAGTCGGGCAGGGGCCAGAAGGGAAAGGGTAATCGCCCACCACCCCCCTTCTGTAAGCCTGAGTGAGACCCAGCCACGTCACCGCTTCGTCACAACACGAACCGTTCCCTGCCGGGCACATGGGGTCACGGCCGGTTTCGTGCGCGGGAGACGCTTCGGTGCGCCCTGAGCTGCGGCCCCCTCCCCGTGCCGCATTGCCTCCCCACGCGCGGGGAGAATGCGGGATCATGTCTGCCATGACCGAGGTGTCCTCGCTCACAGGGCGGTTGCTCGTGGCCACCCCCGCCCTGGCGGACCCGAACTTCGACCGTGCGGTGGTGCTGCTCCTCGACCACGACGAGGAGGGCTCGCTCGGCGTGGTCCTCAACCGCCCCACCCCGGTGGGCGTGGGGGACATCCTGGAGGGCTGGGGGGATCTCGCCGTGGAACCGGGTGTCGTGTTCCAGGGCGGCCCGGTGTCGCTGGACTCGGCCCTCGGGGTCGCGGTCGTCCCCGGCGGCGCCTCCGGCGAGGCCGCCCCGCTGGGCTGGCGCCGGGTGCACGGCGCGATCGGCCTGGTCGATCTGGAGGCCCCGCCGGAGCTGCTGGCCTCCGCCCTCGGCTCCCTGCGCATCTTCGCCGGGTACGCCGGCTGGGGTCCGGGCCAGCTGGAGGACGAGCTGGCGGACGGCGCCTGGTACGTGGTCGAGTCGGAGCCCGGTGACGTCTCGTCCCCGTCTCCCGAGCGGCTCTGGCGCGAGGTGCTGCGCCGCCAGCGCAGCGAGCTGGCGATGGTGGCGACGTACCCGGACGACCCTTCGCTCAACTGATGCGTGCGGGCTTCAGTACCCTTGGCCCTATGAGCACTCTCGAGCCCGAGCGCGGGACTGGTACGGGGACCCTCGTTGAGCCGACGCCGCAGACCTCGCACGGTGACGGTGACCACGAGCGCTTCGCCCATTACGTCCAGAAGGACAAGATCATGGCGAGCGCCCTCGACGGCACCCCCGTCGTGGCGCTGTGCGGCAAGGTCTGGGTGCCGGGCCGCGACCCGAAGAAGTACCCCGTGTGTCCCATGTGCAAGGAGATCTACGAGTCCATGAGCTCCGGGGACGACGACAAGGGCGACAAGTAGGCCCTGCCCGCGGGGCGTGAGGCCCCCAGGGTGCGTTTCGCGCGCCCTGGGGGCTTTTGTGCTGTCCGGGCGTTGCACGGGGTGCGTCTGCCGGTCACAGAGTGGTTGAGACCTCTTGTGGGCGTGTTCATGAAGTCCCTAGCCTCCGACGTGTTGTGCACAGCGAAACCTTCATTGCGCATGTTGCAACACTCCCTCGGAGGATCACTTCATGAAGCTGTCCGTCCGTTGTGCCGGGCTCACCGCCCTCACCGCTCTCCTGGCCGCCGCCTGCGCGCCCCAGACCTCCTCGAACTCCTCCTCCGACAAGGACGAGAAGACCGGCACGCTGCGCGTGTGGCTCTTCCAGGAGGTCGGCAACGCCCCCAAGGAGAAGGTCGTCGACTCCGTCGTCGACGGCTTCGAGAAGACCCACAAGGGCACGAAGGTCGAGGTCGAGTACATCCCGGTCGACACCCGCGCCCAGCGCGTCAAGGCCGCCTTCAACGACCCCGGCTCCGCGCCCGACGTGATGGAGTACGGCAACACCGACACGGCCGGCTACGTGAAGGACGGCGGACTCCTCGACGTCACGAAGGACTTCGGCGACTGGAGCGAGGCGAAGGACACCGACCCGACGGCGAAACAGTCGGTGACGGTGGACGGCAGGCTCTACGGCGCCCCGTTCTACGTCGGCGTCCGCGCCCTGTACTACCGCACGGACGTGTTCGAGGAGCTCGGCCTGTCCGTCCCGAGGACGATGGACGAACTCGCCTCCACCGCGCGGAAGATACGCGCCGCGAAACCCGAGCTGTACGGGCTGGTGGTCGGCGGCGCCTACACCTACGGCGCGATGCCGTTCGTGTGGGCCAACGGCGGTGAACTCGCGAGCGGCAAGGGCGGCTCGTACGCGTCCGGCATCGACAGCCCGCAGGCCCGCAAGGGCATCAAGGCCTACACGTCGCTCTTCGGTGACGACAACTGCCCGGCCGCCAAGTGTGCGGGCATGGGCGGCAACGACACGGTCAGCGCCTTCGCCGCCGGGAAGGCCGGCATGGCGATCGGCGGCGACTTCAGCCACACCGCCGTCGAGGCCGGGAAGGTCAAGGGCGACTACGCCGTCGTCCCGCTCCCGGGGGTGAAATCCGGCTCGATCGCTCCCGCCTTCGCGGGCGGCAACAACATCGGCGTCCTGAAGAGCACCTCGCACCGCACGCTCGCCGTCCGGCTGATGGAGCAGCTCGCCTCGAAGAAGACGCAGAGTGAACTCTTCGACGCGATGGGCTTCCTGCCGACCTTCACGGACGTCCGGACGCAGGCCGCGGCGAAGGAGCCGTTCGTGAAGCCCTTCGTGCGGACCCTCGCCGCCGGCACCAAGTTCGTCCCCGCCTCACCCGCCTGGGCCCAGATCGACTCCTCCCTCGTCCTGCCGACGATGTTCCAGGAGGTCATCAGCGGCAAGAAGGACGTCACGAAGGCCTCCGAGGACGCCGCGAAGAAGATGAACGACGCGTTCGGCTCCGCGGGGTGAGCCCGGTGAACGACCGCGGTTCCGTGAAGACCCCTGCGGTCGCCGCGGCACCGACCGTGCCGTCCCCCCGGCCCCCACGCGTGGCCACCGACGACCGGGGCGGCCGCACCGCGCGCCGGGCCGCCCGCGGTACCGGCGGCTGGACCCCGTGGCTGTATCTCGCGCCCGCGCTCCTCGTGCTCGGGGGACTGCTCGGCTACCCGATCTGGCAGCTCGGCCTGATCTCCTTCTTCCAGTACACGCAGGCGCAGGTCAGCGGCGGGGAGCCGGCCGCCTTCGAGGGGTTCGGGAACTACGCCCAACTGTTCGGGGACCCGCAGTTCTGGCAGGTGCTGCTCGCCACCGTGCTGTTCGCGGCGGCCTGTGTCGTCTCCACGCTCGCCGTCGGCTGCGCCCTGGCCGTGCTCCTCACGCGCGTCCGGGCCGTGCCGCGGCTCGCGTTGATGCTGGCCGCCCTGGGCGCGTGGGCGACCCCGGCCGTGACCGGCTCCACGGTGTGGCTGTTCCTCTTCGACCCGGACTTCGGCCCGGTCAACCGGATGCTGGGCCTCGGCGACCACTCGTGGACCTACGACCGCCTCAGCGCCTTCTTCCTCGTACTGCTCGAAGTGGTCTGGTGCTCCTTCCCCTTCGTGATGGTGACCGTCTACGCGGGGATCCGCGCCGTACCCACCGAAGTACTGGAGGCCGCCGCCCTGGACGGCGCCTCGCAGTGGCGCATCTGGCGCTCCGTGCTCGCCCCGATGCTCCGGCCGATCCTGGTCGTCGTCACCATCCAGTCGGTCATCTGGGACTTCAAGGTCTTCACCCAGATCTACGTCATGACGAACGGCGGCGGCATCGCCGGCCAGAACCTGGTCCTGAACGTCTACGCCTACCAGCAGGCCTTCGCGTCCTCGCAGTACGGCCTCGGCTCCGCGATCGGCATCGTGATGCTGCTCATCCTGCTCGCCGTCACGCTGGTGTACCTGCGGTTGCTGCGCCGCCACGGGGAGGAACTGTGAATCCACTGCGCGCCCGTGTGCGCCGCCCCGGCCGGCCGGCCGCCGAGGCCTCCGCCCTGCTGATCGCGGTCGTCGTCGCCTTTCCCCTGTACTGGATGGTGCTCAGCGCCTTCAAACCGGCCGGGGAGATCGAGTCGAGCGAACCCCGGCCGTGGACGCTCGCGCCCTCCCTGGATTCCTTCCGGCGGGTCTTCGGGCAGCAGGAATTCGGCCGCTACTTCCTCAACAGCCTTGTCGTGGCGGGCTGTGTCGTGATCGCCTCCGGGCTGATCGCGTTTCTCGCCGCGACCGCCGTCACACGATTCCGCTTCCGCCTCCGCACCACCCTTCTGATCATGTTCCTGGTGGCCCAGACGGTGCCCGTGGAAGCCCTCACCATCCCCCTCTTCTTCCTCATGCGGGACGCCGGTCAGCTGAACACGCTGGGCTCGCTGGTCCTGCCCCACATCGCCTTCTCACTGCCCTTCGCGATCTGGATGCTGCGGGGGTTCGTGAAAGCCGTTCCGGAGGCACTGGAGGAGGCCGCGTACATCGACGGGGCGAGCAGGGCGCGATTCCTCTGGCAGATCCTTTTCCCGCTCGTCCTGCCGGGTCTCGTGGCCACCAGCGTGTTCTCGTTCATCTCCGCCTGGAACGACTTCCTGTTCGCCAAGTCGTTCATCATCAGCGACACCTCGCAGTCGACGCTGCCGATGGCCCTGCTCGTCTTCTACAAGCCCGACGACCCGGACTGGGGCGGGGTCATGGCCGCCTCCACGGTCATGACGGTCCCGGTCCTGGTCTTCTTCGTACTCGTACAGCGGCGCCTGGTCTCCGGACTGGGCGGAGCGGTGAAGGACTGACGTGACCGAACTGATTCCCGCGCCCCGCAGTGCCGTCGCCGGTTCCGGCGAGGTGCGGCTGACACGGCACTCCCGGCTCTGCGCCGACCTCGCGACGGAAGGCGTCGGCCGCTGGCTGAGCGCCGCACTTCGGCAGGCCACCGGCCTGCCGCTGCGCGAGGGGCGGGAGCTCGACGACGCCGGCGGCGACGGCATCGGGCTGCGAATCGACCCCCTGCTCGGCCCCGAGGAGTACCGCCTCGTCAGCGACCCCGACGGCGTCCTCGTCGAGGGCGGCGACGCGGCCGGTGTCTTCTGGGGCGCCCAGACCCTGCGGCAGCTCCTCGGCCCGGACGCCTACCGCAGGGCCCCGCTCGATCGCGACCGCGTCTGGAGCGTGCCGTATCTCAGAATCGAGGACGCCCCCCGATTCCGCTGGCGCGGCCTGATGCTCGACGTCGCCCGGCACTTCACGCCCAAGGAAGGCGTGCTGCGTCACCTCGATCTGATGGCGGCGCACAAACTCAACGTCTTCCACTTTCATCTGACGGACGACCAGGGCTGGCGCATCGAGATCGAGCGGCATCCACGGCTGACCGAGATCGGCTCCTGGCGCGCCCGTACGAAAATCGGCCACCGCGCCTCGCCGTTGTGGGAGGACAAGCCGCACGGCGGCTACTACACCCAGGACGACATCCGGGAGATCGTCGCCTACGCCGCCGAGCGGCATATCACCGTCGTCCCCGAAATCGACGTACCGGGCCACTCGCAGGCCGCCATCGCCGCATACCCGGAACTCGGCAACACCGACGTCATCGACACGACCGCCCTCTCCGTCTGGGACACCTGGGGAATCAACCCGAACGTACTCGCCCCCACTGACAACACCCTGCGCTTCTACGAGGGCGTCTTCGAGGAAGTACTCCGGTTGTTCCCCTCGGAGTTCGTGCACATCGGCGGCGACGAATGCCCCAAGGACCAGTGGCGGCGGTCGGGGACGGCACAGGCGCGCATCACGGAACTCGGGCTCGCGGACGAGGACGAGCTCCAGTCCTGGTTCATCGGGCACTTCGACAGCTGGCTCGCCGCGCGCGGACGGCGGCTGATCGGCTGGGACGAGATCCTGGAGGGAGGCCTGGCGAAGGGCGCGGCCGTGTCGTCCTGGCGCGGTTACGCCGGAGGCGTCGCCGCCGCCCGGGCAGGCCACGACGTCGTCATGTGCCCCGAGCAGCAGGTGTACCTGGACCACCGTCAGGACCCGGGCCCCGAGGAGCCGGTACCGATCGGGTGGGTGCGCACCCTGGAGGACGTCTACCGGTTCGAGCCCGTTCCACCGGAGTTGACGCCCGAGGAGGCCCGGCACGTGCTGGGCACCCAGGCCAACCTGTGGACCGAGGTGATGGAGGACCACGCACGCGTGGACTACCAGGCCTTCCCCCGCCTCGCGGCCTTCGCCGAAGTCGCCTGGAGCGCCCTGCCCGCCCCGGCGGAACGGGATTTCGCCGGGTTCCAGCACCGTATGACCACCCACTACCGGCGCCTCGACGCCCTGGGCGTCGCCTACCGGCCCCCGGCGGGTCCGCTGCCCTGGCAGCGGCGCCCCGGGGTGCTGGGCCGTCCGATCGACGGCCCGCCGCCCAGCCGGTAGCGCCGGCCGCCGCGACCGAACAGCTCGAACAGGCCACGGAAAAAGCGCACAAGGGTCACCGAAAGTGCCAATCGGCATGCATTGGTGAACCTGTGCGAAAACGGACCATCTCGCCGGTGAGGTGGGCGAATGCCTCCTAGCGGACCCGTGTCTTCGGCTCTCGCCAAGATGTGCCAGAGTTGCCACGTCCGCCCTGTCAGCACGTACCGTACGGCAGCACAGGTGGGACCAGGTGGGGCAGCGGGAAGGGGCAGCCGGTTTGACCACGCACGCACCGCAGGCGGCGCAGGCCGTCACGCTGCCCACGACGCTGGACGAGGCCGTCGCGGCGCTCACCGCCGTGCCCGCCGCCGTGCCCGTCGCGGGCGGCACCGACCTGATGGCCGCCGTCAACTCCGGGCAGCTCAGGCCCGCCGCCCTGGTGGGACTCGGCCGGATCAGCGAGATCCGCGGCTGGCAGTACCTGGACGGTCACGCGCTGCTCGGTGCGGGCCTCACGCACGCGCGCATGGGCCGCCCCGACTTCGCGGCCCTGATCCCGGCGCTCGCCGCCGCCGCGCGCGCCGCGGGCCCGCCGCACATCCGCAACGCCGGCACCCTCGGCGGCAACATCGCCTCGGCCGCTCCCACCGGCGACGCGCTGCCGGTGCTGGCCGCCCTGGAGGCGACCCTGATCATCGCGGGACCGGGCGGAGCCCGCCGGGAGATCCCCGTCTCGCACCTGCTGGCCGGGATGGACATGCTGCGCGCCGGCGAACTCATCGGCTTCGTGCGCGTGCCGCTGCTGCACGCCCCGCAGGTCTTCCTGAAGGCGACCGGCCGGACCGGCCCGGGGCGCGCGGTCGCCTCCGTGGCCCTGGTGCTGGATCCCGCGCGCCGGGGTGTGCGCTGCGCGGTGGGTGCCATAGCGCCGATGGCGCTGCGGCCCCTGGAGGCCGAGCAGTGGGTGGCCGGCCTCATCGACTGGGACAACAACCGCGCGCTCGTCCCGGAGGCGCTGAGCGCCTTCGGGGAGTACGTCGCCGCGGCCTGCATCCCCGACGCGGCGCCGGCCGAGGACGGCTCGGTCGCACCGCTTCCGCCCGCCGTACTGCACCTGCGGCGCACCGTCGCCGCGCTGGCCCGACGAGCACTGGGGAGGGCGCTGTCGTGACCGACGACCAGCACGGAGAGGGCACGCCCCGGGGCGGGAGCCGCTGGGACCCGCTGCCCCAGGGCGAGTACGACGACGGCGCCACCGCCTTCGTCGAACTGCCCGAGGGGGGCGTCGACGCCCTGCTGGCCGCCGACAGCCCGCTGGCCGCGCCCGGCCACGGCTACGTACCGCCGCAGATAACGGTCAACCCCGCGACGACGGCCGGCACCGACCCGGCGGCCACGGGCGCGTGGCCGGTGCCCGGCGCGCCGGTCGACGGGGCGCAGTGGCACGACCCGAACGCCGCGCACCAGCAGCACGGTCACGAGCACGGCGCGCACCAGCAGCAGGGCCACGACGTGCCCGAGCAGCCCTACGGCTCCGACGCGCCGTACCACCCCGGGACCCCCTACGGCTCCGACGGGACGGCGCCGCAGTACGGCGGGGGCGACCGGTTCGCGTACAACCCCCCGGTGACCGGCCAGTGGAACTTCGAGGAGACCGCGGCAGCGGCCGAGGCCGCGCCCGGCCATGACGTGACCGGACAGTGGTCCATCCCCGTCGCCGGGGGCGACCTTCCGGACGAGTCGGGCGAATTCACCACGTCCTCGCTGGTCGAGCAGTGGGGCGGCACCCCGCCGGCCACGCTGCCCGGCGGCGCGCCCGCGCCCTGGGCGACGCAGGCCGCGGGCAGGCCGTGGGGGCAGCAGGACCCGCAGGACCCGGCGGGGCAGGAGGCGGCCCACCCGGGTCATCCCCACGAGCACGGGCACGACCAGGGCCACGCGCACGACCAAGGCCACGCGCACGGGCAGCGGCACGACGCCGGACCGGCCTCCGGATACGCACCGGAACAGCAGGCGGGCCCGGACGAGTCGGGACCCCTGCACCCACAGGACGCGCATGCGCCGGGAGTCCACGAGGACACCGGCCCCGCGCGCCCCGGGGAGTTCGGGCACGCGCAGGAGCCGGCCGGCGCCCCTCACGCGCCTCAGCCGTCGGACCACGCCCCGGTGGAACCCGGGGAGGCCGGTCACCCGACGGACCCGTCCCGGTACGCCGAGCAGGGGCCGGAGCAGGCCGGGTACGCCGATCACGGGCCCGAGCAGGCCGAGTACGCCGAGCAGGCCGAGTACGCCGAGCAGGCCGACTTCGCCGACCACGGCCCGGAGTCCGGCGACCTCCCCGACCACGGGCCCGAGTCGTCCGGCTCCGCAGGCCACCCGACGCCCGCCGCTCACTCGCCCGAGACCCCGTACGCCGAGGCACCCGGTGACTTCCCGGGCGAGTTCCCCGGCGAACCCCTGCCCGAGGCGCACCCGGAAGCCGCCTCTCTCCCGCAGGACGCCTACGAAGCCTCACAGACCGCTCCCGGAGCCGGTGAGCACGCCGAGGACGCGTCGGACGCTCCAGGCGCCCCGGAGGCCGCCGACAGCCCCTCCGAGCCCGCTGCAGGCCCCCTGCCGGCCCCGGCGGAGGCGGACGCCGAAGCCGACACCGGCCAGGAGACCGCCGACGGCGGGCCCCAGGACGATCCGGCCCCGGACGAGGAGGCGGCCCACCCGGCCGACGCCCCGGACACCCCGTCCGGCACCGCCCCCCAGGAGGAACACCCCCTCGCCTCGTACGTCCTGCGCGTCAACGGCGCCGAACGCCCCGTCACCGACGCGTGGATCGGCGAGTCCCTGCTGTACGTGCTGCGTGAGCGGCTCGGACTCGCGGGTGCCAAGGACGGCTGCTCACAGGGCGAGTGCGGCGCGTGCAACGTCCAGGTCGACGGGCGGCTCGTGGCGTCCTGCCTGGTCCCCGCCGTGACCGCCGCCGGCAGCGAGGTCCGTACCGTCGAGGGCCTGGCCGAGGACGGCCGGCCGTCGGACGTGCAGCGGGCGCTCGCGCGCTGCGGCGCCGTGCAGTGCGGCTTCTGCGTCCCCGGCATGGCGATGACCGTGCACGACCTGCTGGAGGGCAACCCGGCGCCCACCGAGCTGGAGACCCGCCAGGCGCTGTGCGGCAACCTGTGCCGCTGCTCGGGCTACCGGGGCGTGGTGGACGCCGTCAAGGAAGTCGTCGCCGAACGGGAGGCCCACTCCGCGCCGGGCGACGGCGACACCGAAGAGGCCCGCATCCCGCGCCAGGCGGGCCCGGGCGCCGGTGGCGTGAACGCGTCGGCCTTCGGGGCGCCCCCGGAACCGCACGCCCCCGGACCGCACTCCCCTGAAGCGCACGACCAGCCCTACGGCCAGGACGGAGGCCCCGCGTGAGCAACGAAGCAGCCACCGCCCAGGCCGCACAGGCCGCGGAGGCCGCCCCGGCCCCGGAACCGCTCCCGCACGGCGTCGGCGCCTCGCTCCCGCCCGCCGACGCCCGCGCCAAGACGGAGGGCACCTTCCCCTACGCCGCCGACCTGTGGGCCGAGGGCCTGCTGTGGGCGGCCGTGCTGCGCTCACCGCACCCGCACGCGCGCATCGTGTCCATCGACACCACCCACGCGCGCGAGATGCCCGGCGTCCGCGCCGTCGTCACCCACGAGGACATTCCCGGCAGCCCGTTCCACGGTCGCGGCACGGCCGACCGCCCGGTCTTCGCGTCCGAGGTGGTGCGCCACCACGGCGAGCCCATCGCCGCCGTCGCCGCCGACCACCCGGACACCGCGCGCATGGCGGCGGCCGCCGTCATCGTCGAGTACGAGGTGCTCGACCCGGTGACCGACCCGGAGCAGGCCTTCGAGGCCGAGCCGCTGCACCCCGACGGCAACCTGATCCGGCACATCCCGCTGCGCCACGGCGACCCGGAGGCGGCCGGCGAGATCGTCGTCGAGGGCCTGTACCGCATCGGCCGCCAGGACCCCGCGCCCATCGGCGCCGAGGCGGGCCTGGCCGTGCCGCGCCCCGACGGCGGGGTGGAGCTGTACCTCGCCTCCACCGACCCGCACGCCGACCGCGACGCGGCAGCCGCGGCCTTCGGACTGGAACCCGGGCGCGTCAAGATCGTCGTCACCGGCGTCCCCGGCGCCACGGCCGACCGCGAGGACCAGGGCTTCCAGCTTCCGCTGGGCCTGCTGGCGCTGCGCACCGGCTGCCCGGTGAAGCTCACCGCCACGCGCGAGGAGTCCTTCCTCGGCCACGTCCACCGGCACCCCACCCTGCTGCGCTACCGCCACCACGCCGACGCCGAGGGCAGACTCGTCAAGGTCGAGGCGCAGATCCTGCTCGACGCGGGCGCCTACGCCGACACCTCCTCCGAGGCCCTGGCCGCCGCCGTCGCGTTCGCCTGCGGCCCGTACGTCATCCCGAACGCCTTCATCGAGGGCTGGGCCGTACGCACCAACAACCCCCCCTCCGGCCACGTACGCGGCGAAGGCGCCATGCAGGTCTGCGCCGCCTACGAGGCGCAGATGGACAAGATCGCCAAGAAGCTCGGCCTCGACCCGGCGGAAGTGCGGCTGCGCAACGCGCTGGCGACCGGCGACGTGCTGCCGACCGGCCAGACCGTGACCTGCCCGGCGCCGGTCGCCGAACTCCTCCAGGCCGTACGGGACTTCGAGCTGCCGCCCCTGCCCAAGGACACGCCCGAGGACGAGTGGCTGCTGCCCGGCGGACCCGAGGGCGCGGGGGAGCCGGGCGCGGTGCGCCGGGGCGTGGGCTACGGCATCGGCATGGTGCACATGCTCGGCGCGGAGGGCGCGGACGAGGTGTCCACGGCCACGGTGAAGGTCCACGACGGGGTCGCGACGGTCCTGTGCGCGGCCGTCGAGACCGGCCAGGGCTTCACCACGCTGGCCCGGCAGATCGTCCAGGAGACGCTCGGCATCGACGAGGTGCACGTGGCGCCCGTCGACACCGACCAGCCCCCGGCGGGCGCGGGCTGCCGCGGCCGCCACACCTGGGTCTCGGGCGGGGCGGTGGAGCGCGCGGCGAAGATGGTCCGCACGCAGCTCCTCCAGCCGCTGGCCCACAAGTTCGGCATGTCGACGGAGCTGCTCCAGATCACCGACGGGAAGATCACGTCGTACGACGGGGTCCTCTCCACGACCGTCACCGAGGCGCTGGACGGCAAGGAGCTGTGGGCCACCGCCCAGTGCCGCCCGCATCCCACCGAGCCGCTGAACGAGACCGGCCAGGGCGACGCCTTCGTGGGCATGGCCTTCTGCGCGATCCGCGCGGTGGTGGACGTCGACATCGAGATCGGCTCCGTGCGGGTCGTGGAACTGGCCGTGGCCCAGGACGTGGGCCGCGTCCTGAACCCGGCCCAGCTCGCCGCCCGGATCGAGGCGGGCGTGACCCAGGGCGTGGGCATCGCGCTCACCGAGAACCTCCGCACGCCGCGCGGCATCGTCCGCCACCCCGACCTGACCGGTTACGCCCTCCCGACCGCCCTCGACGCACCCGACATCCGCATCGTCCGGCTGGTCGAGGAACGGGACGTGGTCGCCCCCTTCGGGGCCAAGTCGGTCAGCGCGGTGCCGGTGGTGACGTCCCCGGCGGCCATCGCGTCGGCCGTCCGCGCCGCGACGGGCCGTCCCGTGAACCGCCTCCCGATCCGCCCCCAGGCAGCGGTGGTCACGGAACGGGCCTGAGCCTGTCTGAGCCGCCGGCCGCGGCGGCCGTGCTCGGCGCATCGGAACCCGGTCACCGGGCCTCGGTTGAGGCACCTCGGAACTGACAGCGCGCCAGAGATGGGAAGCGATTTCTGCGGAAAGGGAACGCGCGAGGGTGCTCTGAGCGTCTTGTGAGGTGGACGCGTGGGGTCGCCGGGCGCGCGTCGCTGTTCCGGGGCGTTGTCAGTGGTGGGGCGTACTGTTCTGGGCAGTGGGGAACGGCCGGCCGGGCTGGTCCGGGCGGTCTGCCGTGCTCCGCCAGGGGACGGTGAGCAAGCACATGCGGGGGAGCCCATGACTACGACCGACGCCGGTTCCGCGGTGATCACCCTGACCGAGTCCGAGTTGGACCCGTGGGTGACGCACGCGTCCACGCGGCACTGGCTGACCGGCCCCGGACTGCCCTGCGACAGCGGCGTGCTGAGCTTCGCGGAGCTGAGCCGCGAGGGCCTGCGCACGGTCGCCGACTCGACCGGCGACCCGGACGACCGCCTCTCGGCGGAACTGCGCGAGCAGCTGGTGATAGGCGGACTGCTGGGCCCCGCCGGCCTGGAGACGGAGTCGGTCCTGCTGGACGGCGCGACGGGCGAGATCTCGACGACGTACGTCCTGCACGACCGCCCCGACCTGATGGACCGCCGCCCCCTGGCCCCCTCCCTGCGGACGCTGGTCCGCTTCGCGGAGGCGACGGACGAACTGGCAGGCTTGCGGGGCCAGTTCGCCTCCTACGCGGGCCGCTACGGCCTCAAGGCGGTGGCGGAGGCGTCCCAGCACCTGCTGGCGGTGTTCCGGGACGGCGCGGACGGCGAACCGGCCCCGTTCTGGAAGATGGCGGCACTGATCCGCCCCTTGTCCCTGGTAGCGGGCCGCGGCGGCGCGTCCGGCCTCTCCCTGGACCTTCCGCACCGCCTCCTGGACCAGGAGTTCGGCCCCGGCAAGGTGGCGCGCTTCGAGGAGGTCGACTTCCCCGCGACCCTCACACACGAGCCGACCCGCCGCTTCCTGCGCGAGGTGGGCCTGCCGGAGGACGCCCACGTCTTCTCCCTGGACACGGACGTCCCCCTGGCGACGCTCGCCGAGTACTACGCCGACACCGACACCCCGGCCGGACTCCCCGCCGGGGCCCACGGCCTGATCCGCCTCGGCCACCTGGTGGAGGACAACAGCCTGGTCGTCGACGGCGCTACGGGCGCGGTCCTGAACTGGAGCGAACCCGAGGCGACGCTGTACCCGCTCAACACGGACGTGTCGACCCTCGCCTTCACCCTCTGGCTCCTGCACCGCGAGCGGGCGATAGACGCCCAGTCGTCCCACGAGCTGACGACCGACACCTACGACCAGCTGGCCATGACGATGCTCCAGGTCCTGTCGACGGTGGACCCCACGGGCGTCACCGCGGGCAGAACGGTCCGCCACTACTGGACGGACGCGTTCCAGGACGAGGCCGGCGGGGTGCTCTGACGGCCCTGCCGTCAGGCGGACTTGGCGGCGTTGCGGCGGCGTACGGCGAACACCAGGCCGCCACCGATCACCGCGGCGGCCACCGCGGCACCGGCGAGGAGCGGGGTGCCGTCGGAGCCGGTCGCGGCGAGGTTGCCGCCGGTGGTGCTGCCGGTCGAGGTGCCGGTGGAGCCGCCGGTCGTGGTGCCCTCCGAGGCCGACGCGGACGCCGAGGGCGAGGCAGTGGCGCCCGTGCCGCCGGCGGCCTGCCCCTCGGGGTCGTTGCCGTTGCCGCCGTTGTCCGAACCACCGTCGGCGCCGTCCGAGGGGCTCGGCTCCGGCTCGTAGTCGCTCGGCAGGTCGATGCTGATCACGGCGGTGTTGTTGGCCCGGTCGGTGTCGTACTCCGGGGCGATGTCGTAGACGGACGACGCCTTGACCTCGCCCTCGGTGTCCTGCGCGGACTCCTTGATCTTCAGCGTGAAGGTGTACGCGAGGGACTGGCCGACGTCGAGGGTCCCGTCCTTCGGCCAGCACACGTACTTGGGCTTGCCCGTGGTCCCCTGCGGCCCGCTCGGCCCGTCGATCCCGAACGGCGCGCAGTCCTTCGGCACCTTGACGGCGACGGTGCCCGGCGGGATCTGCACCAGCAGGCCCGGAAGGTCGTCGCTCTCCTGGTTCTGCACCCAGCCGGGACCGTCGTTGCGCAGCGTCGCCGTCACCGACTGCTCCTCGCCCGCCAGCGCCTCGGTGTCCTCGCCGACCGCGACGAGGTCGGCGGTGTTGTCGGCGGTCAGCGTGAGCCGCCGGTAGCTGTCGTCGAACCCCTCGCCCGGCGCCTCACCGCTCGCGCTCGTGCCGTACTCGACGGACTCCATCAGGGCCTTGTCCAGCGCCTTGAACCGGACGGGCGTGGTGACGGAGGCACCGGGTGCGATGACCGTGTCGAGCTCGCAGAGTGCCTGCCGGACCTGGTCCTCGACGGTCGAGTAGGTGCAGCCCTTCACCTGCTCGGGGAAGTCCAGCCCGCGCGTCAGACGCACCCGGAAGGTGACCCCGTCCACGGCGGCCGTGCCCTGGTTGGTGAGGGTGACGGACTTGTCGTAGACCTCACCCGGCTTGGGGGCCGCGGACGGCAGGGCCGACACGACCAGCTCGGGCTCGCCCCCTTCCGCGTGCGCCAGGGGCGCGGCGACAGCGGGACCGGCGACGGCGAGCACGGCAGCGGCCAGGACGGCTGCCGAGGGGCGCAGGTGCACGGTGTTTCTCCTCGTCGAAACAGTGGGCGGACGGACCGGAGCATCGGCTACCGGTCATGTCCTGGACACCTGAGAGGCACTCGGGGTTGTGCGGGACTTTCCGCGCGCAGGTGCCGTGAACCTCGCAACGACCCGAGGTACCCGCCGGATTGCCCCGTTGCGCCCTGAACGCGCCCTTCCCCGCTTCTGGACCCCCGCACATGCTCGGGTCATGGGGGACACAGACGAGTCGAGCATCATCCCGTTACCCGGCCCCGACGGACACCGGCAGCGGCCCCCTGACGCGCCGCGGCCGTGGGAGAACACCGACCGGGCACAGGCCGTGACGGAAGGCGCCACCGGGCCCGAGCCACCCGCCCCACCCGAGTGCCCCGACTGCGGACTGACCGGTGAGCGGCACGTCACCTACTACGGCACTCATGTCCTCCTCGAACCGGACATGCCGGTACCCGCGCACATGGTGCCCGCATGGCATCGCTGGTACGTGGACTCCAACGGCACGGCGTGGAACAGCCGCGAGAACGAGCCCGCACCGGGCGCGGTGTGCCGCGTCCCGCATCGCATCGCCTGCCCCGGTCTGAGCCCGGAGGAGGCGGGCATCTGGCGATGGCTGGACGCCCTACGCGCGGAAAACGCCCGCAGGGCACGGCGAAAGGCCGACGGGGACACCGACCCGACAGCACTTCCGAACGCCGGCTGACGGCTGCTCAAGCCTATGGAGGCCGTGGCGGGATTCGAACCCACGTAACTCGCTTTGCAGGTTTGTCCGGGCTGGTCTGGGCGTGATCCGGGTTCGTTCGTCGGTGTTCAGACCTGTACGGATGGTGGGCCCGAAGAGTCTCGGTGTACTGCTTTGAACGGCCGCGTACGGCTACGAACGAGACGGAAACTGAGACGGACGTCGGCACGACGTTGGTGCCCAATGGTGGGATGGGCGGGGTAACGCCAGGTCGGTCGGCATCTCGTTCGGCGCCCCCGGACCACCATGTTAGGAGAGTTGAGGAGACGGGGCCGCACCGTCGACAACGCCGATACGCTAGCCCTGTGACGGATGCAGATGTACCTGACATGCCAGCGACTGAGCAGCCTGCGGCCCGGGGGATCTTCGACGGTTTCTCTGGGTACGTGACGCCCGCAATGGAAGACTGGCAGAACGTGTTGAGTAACGGCCTGGTCGTTGTGGACACGAATGTACTGCTAAATCTTTATCGGTATAACCAGGATGCTCGCGCATCGCTCCTCGATGCCCTGGAAAAGATCGGCGTACGCCTGTGGGTGCCGAATCAGGTGATGGTTGAATTCTGGCGCAATCGTGAGAATGCGCTCGAAGATCCAGAGAGGCAATTGCAGCAATCTATTTCCGCCCTTCGGTCCGACTTGGAAAAGACTACTGGAGATCTGCGCAGTTGGATCAATCGAGTGTCTTTGGATCGTGCGGCCGCTTTGCAGCTTGAGGGAATTCTTGACAATGCTTTCGATGAAGTGATCGGCTCCATGGAGCGCGTTGTCGACAGTAGCGGCCTTGGAATGGAGCACGACACTTCAAAGGATAAGGTTCTATCCGCGCTGACGGCGTTGCTTGATGGCAAGGTGGGAGCTCCGCTTGATCCCGTAGTCCATGCAAAATGCGTAGCTGACGGTAAGCGTCGGCTTGAGGAGCAAGTGCCGCCTGGGTATAAAGACAAAAAGAAAGAGGCGCGCGGAGATGACTCCGAAGTCGGAGATTATCTTGTGTGGTACCAGGTGCTGCAAGAGGCGAAGACTCGTTCCACTGACGTCCTCCTCGTCACTGGAGACACGAAGGAAGACTGGTGGCGCCTCCGTAACCGTATGACCTTGGGGCCTCGCAACGAGTTGTCAGAAGAACTGTTGCGGGAAGCGGGTGTGCGCCTTTATATGCTGAAGCCTGATCGGCTGCTGGTTCTGGCGCGTGACTTCCTCAAGGTTTCGGTCAGCGAGGATTCGGTTCAGAACGTCGAGTTGGTTGATGCTCAATCAACACCTATTGATGAAACGGTTGGGAGTTGGAGTTATGCCTCCCTCATGCCGGTCATTCGGAAACTTCGCGCGCAAGCTCCGGTGCAGGAGGCCAGCATTGCGCGCGCTGTGGAAAATGGCGGCTATGTGAGCCGTGAGGAGATTTACGAGATTGGTGGCTACGGCCCGGAACGAATGCTGAAAGGTTTTACGCGTCCTGTAACGCGGATATCGCTGGAGGTTGCGGCAGATTGGAACCTGAGTCGGTTTGATCGTGATCTACTCGATCCGGTCTATGCAGAGATGAAAGCCGGATTCGGCTGGGTAGATGGATTCCGCGTCGACTCCAGCCTCCATGCCGCGTTGCGTAAGGCGTGGGCTTTGATTGATGAAGTGGACGTCGAGGACCTGATGGACGAACCGGATTACGATCCGAGTGCCTCTTAAGGCTTTGCCTTCCAAGGGTATCGAGTCCGCAGCGTCGTCGTCATCTTGCTCTGGAACCGAGCGAGGGGCCGAAGAACTCAGCGTGGCACGCTTGACCCTGACGACGGGAGACGGAGAGGGAGGGTGAGTGTCGCAGCAAGCAAGTCCGCGCGGGACTTTTCGGAAGATCGCGGACGCGCTTAAGGCGCAGATGGACGCGGACCCGGAGATGGTGGAAGTGCCATCGGTCGCGGCAGTCATGGGTGATCACGGAGTCTCGCGCGGGGTGGTCCTCCGGGCGTTCGCGGTGCTTCAGAAGGAGGGTGCTGCGGAGCCAGTTCCGGGCGGACGCTGGCGTGTGGTGAGGGACGGGCAGCGAACGGACCGGCGCCCGCTCGCGGAACGGCTCACGGACGTCTTCGCGGATGACGGCCTTGAGGTCGGGGCAACCTTTCCGAGCGCTTCCGCGCTGTGCGAGAGGTTCGACGTCTCGCGTCCGACGGTGACCAAGGCGCTGGAGAAGCTGGAAGCCGCAGGGTGGCTGTCCGGAGGGGGGCAGGGCAAAGCACGGACCGTGCGGGCCCTGCCGAATCGAGAGGAGAGTTCCTCACTGTGACGGGACTGACGGAGTGGGCATACCCGCTCGCCGAATCGCTGCTTGCCGACCCGTTGCCGCGTCGTTGGAAGCACTCGGTCGGAGTTGCCGAGCGCGCACGCACTATCGCGCCGATCCTCGGCGCGGACGCGGAACTGTTGGAGGCGGCTGCGGTCCTGCACGACATCGGCTATGCGCCGGACCTCGCCAAGACGGGTTTCCATCCGCTTGACGGGGCCCGCTACCTCCGGGATGTCGCGAACGCTGATGCGAGGGTCGTGCACCTTGTCGCTCACCACTCCTGTTCGTGGATGGAAGCGGACGCCCGCGGGCTGCGCGAGGAACTTGAGGGCGAGTTCCCGAGGGAAAGCGCTGAGCTCAATGACGCGCTCTGCTACTGCGACATGAACACGACTCCGGACGGGACGCCCACGAATCCCGTGGACCGCGTCAACGAGATCGCCGGTCGCTACGGGCCGGACAGCCTGATCGGTACGTTCATCCGTCGCGCCGAACCGGAGATCCTCGCGAGCACCTCGCGTGTGCTCGAACGGGTCGCCGCTGCGAAGCGTCAGCCGATGTAGGGCATCGGGCGGGTCCGATCCATGGCGTGCTCGATCCGGAGGCGCATGGTGGGGTGGACGTCCAACTTCGACAGGTCCGATGGGTCCACCCATCGGACCTGTGTCGTCTCGTTGCTCGTACGCACCTCGCCGCCGACCGGTCGGGCGCGGAAGCAGATGCTGAACTGCTGCCGGACCTCGCCGTCGTCGTACTTCATCACGTGGCCCGGGTCGGTGTAGATCCCGGACATGTCGACGACCTCGGCTTTGATGCCGGTCTCTTCCCATACCTCACGGACCACGGTGTCACTGATCGACTCGCCCACGTCGTGGCCGCCACCTGGCAGTGCCCACCGCCCGTTGTCAGAGCGCTGGATCATCAGCACCTCGCCCGCGTCGTTCTGCACGAACGCGACGACGGAGGGAACGACCGAGTTGGCCGGCGGGGCGTCCGGGTCGTGCAGGTAGTCAATGCGTCCCATGATCAGGCTCCCGTGATGCTTGCGATGTCTTGGTCTGTGATCTGCCGGGCGTGCTCCCAGGTGTGTTCGATGCTATTCGCGTACGTGTCGAACAGGCCGCCACCGGGCAGGCGGCGCAGATGCATGACGGGCGCCATGTAGGCGCCGATACCGTAGACGTGAGGGTTCACCAACATCTCGTCATCGGCTCGATAGATCGAGTTGTAGAGCGTCGAATCGTGCAGTCGTAAACCGATGTCCGGGTGAGTCCTCATGAGCGGGCGGTAGAGCACCAGGGCATTCCGAATCTTGCCGTCCATGATCCGGTGCCCCTCGTCTATGCCCCGTTGCAGGACGGCTGCGCACTCAGGGTCCCCTAGGAGGATGCGCACCTGGGTGCCTGCTTCCACCTTTGCCTTCACGAGATCGTGAAACAGGGGGTCCTCTGACAGGAAGAGCCCGGAGTAGACGAGAACGTCCAAGCTCTTCTGCGCGCGTCCGTAGATCTCACGCCAGAGGCCGGACGGCACCGTGTGCCGATGCGGGTAGACGGTGACGATCTCGGCTTTCGTCAGGTCCGCCGCGCTCTCGACGGCCCGGTCGTCGCCCCACAGTGTCGTCACGTCGACCTTGAGCACGGCGGCCGTCGCGTACTGGTGTCGCCGATACGGCACCTTGCCCTGAGTGATCCAGCGTTCGACGGTCTTCGGGTTGACGTCGATCTCGTCAGCCAACCGCTGGATCGTCAGACCGCTGGCCAACAGGGCAGACCGCAAACGCTCGTTGGACATCTGCACTCCCGGTGGGACGTCTAGGGACTTCTTGAAGGTACCTAGATGCCCTTGAGGTGTCTACGCACGTGGTTACCAAGTCCCCTGACCTGGGCCGATTCTGATTGTGCGCCAGGAAGTTCCGGCGCGAAAGCAAGAGGTTCCGTCGATGCACTTGACGGTGCCCCATGCAGTACCTGTAAAACAGGTACTGCAACGAGCGTCCGGATGCACGGCCCGGAGTAAGCGCTCCCAAGAACTCAACAGAGTGCCGACCCAGCCACCTGAACATGGGTGGTCGATGGGTGCGGGTCACCATCCCGACCGCTCATGTCGGGCCGGGTGTCCTGCCCTGATCCGCCCTGCGGGGCGGTGACGGCATTGATTGATCTGACATGCGAAGCACCTTCGCGAGGGCTCGTTCCTCGCTTAAGCCCCGATGGTCTTCGGGCCGGGTTCGACTCCCGGCCGGGGCGCTTGGCCCACCGCTTCTTGCGGCGTTGGCCTGCGTACCGAGCGCGCCGGCACGCCCGGACAGGACAGCCCGCCGCGCTCGGTCTCTCAATCCCGACACAGTCAAGGAGTTCATCCGTGACCGAGCACGTCTCCGAGACCTTCGAGACCATCCGCTACACCGCCGATGTCGTCGTCACCACGACCGACGGGTACGTGCTGCTGATCGAGCGCGGCTGGGACCCGTTCAAGGGTCAGTGGGCGCTGCCCGGCGGTCACGTCGACCCCGGTGAGACGAGCCGCGCCGCCGCTGCCCGTGAACTCGCCGAAGAGGCTGGTGTGTACGCGATGCCCGAGGAGCTGGTGCAGGTCGGCACGTTCGACCAGCCCGACCGTGACCCGCGCGGCAGGTACGTCACCGTCGCCTACCACCTGACCGTCATCCCCGGAACGATCGTCGAGGCTGGTGATGACGCGACCAACGCCCAGTGGTGGCCCCTGAGCGACCTGCCGCCGCTCGCGTTCGATCACGCCGACATCCTCCGCGCGCTCATCATCCCCACCATCTGACCCCCCTTCTTCGCGGGGCGGCCGTACTCCCGGACAGGACAGCCGACCGCCCCGCTTCCCCTTCCCGACGTAGCACTGAGGAGAGACCCCATCATGCGTATGCGCACTTTCGTCGCTGGCCAGGAAGCGCACGGCGACCTGGAGTTCGCGGAACTGGCGCTCGGTATCGACGTCGACCTGTTCCGGGGGCCGCTGGAGTTCGAGACGGACGGCGAGCGTGCCGCCCGTGAGGACGCGGCCCATGACGTCCTCGCCGACCTGCGGGCGGAGGCGGAGTCCGGTGATGAGATCGCCGGTTGGGATGCCCTGTACGCCGACGCGCTGACCCGCACCGTGCCCTTCCTGCGCTCCGTGCGCGGCCACCGGGCCGGGACGGTGGAAGCGGCATGAAGGCCAAGACCGTACTGCCCGCCGTCGCGATGACGGCGGTGTCCATGGTGCTCACCCTGGCCGTGGTCATGATGTGGCTGGGCACGGCCGTGCCGTGGCCGGTCGCCCTGGTCGTCGGACTCGGCATCGACGGGGGATGGCTCGCCACCCTCGCCTACGAACGCCGCCTCGCCGCTCAGGGCGACCACAGCCGGATCGTCACCGCGGTTGGCTGGTTCTTCGGTCTGATCGCGGCCGGTGTCCTGGTCGCCCACGCTCTGACCGCCGAACAGTCGGCCGGCGCGTGGCTGGCCGTGGCGTGGCTGCCGATCGCCGCCAAGGCGCTGTGGCTGGTTCACGGGCTGTGGGAGCGCACCGCGCTGACCCCGGTCGCCATGGACGCGATCCGGGGCATTCAGCAGGAAGCGCGGGATGAGGCGGCCGTGGCGCGGGCCCGGCTGCGGGCGGATGCGTCGACCGAGGAGACCCGGCTGACGGCCGTGACGGGGGCCGGAGCCCGCGTCGCACGCGTACAGGCAAAGACCGCAAAGACCCTCTCGCGGGCGTGGTCGACGCTGGAAGAGGCACGGCAGGGCGAGGACACCGGCAGGGCGCTGACCAGCGTGACGAGCCGCGTCACACCCGGCGTCACACCGGTCTGGGAGCTGCCCGTGTGGGGTCCCACCGAACCGGTCCCCGCGCTCTCTTTGGAGTCGGGACCCGCACTCACTGATGAGGCCCTTGACGCGCTGGTCGACGGGATCACGCACAGTGAGACGCCCGCTCTGTCGTATCGCGAGATGGCCGCCCGGTTTCGCCAGGCCGGTCATTCCGCCTCCGAGGTCCGGTTGCGGGCCGCGTGGAAGCGTGTGGCGTGAGCGTGCGGTTCTGGGACCCGGACGGGGCCAAGTTCGGTATCCCCACCTACCCGTGGCACCTGGCGCCGGATGGCCTGGCCACCCGCCGACAGCTCCGCATCCGTGGACTGCGCCCGGGTGGTCAGGATATTGCGGCTCAGGTCCTGAGGCCGCGTCGCCGGCGGGAGCCGCTGACCGCGTACCTGTACCGGGTCGACCTCGCCCTACCGGTTCGGCCGATGACCCCGGCGAGGTGGGCGGCGCTCGCCAAGGCCAATGCCGCTCGCCGCCGTTGCCCCGAGTGCCACCGGGACGCCGGATACGTCATCCCACCGGCGCTCGGAGCCTGCGTGACCTGCGCCTTTCCCGAGGAACAGCGCGCCGCCTAAACCACCCCGAATCCCGGGTCCGGCCGCCCACCTTCCACAGCAAGCCGGCCGGACCCTTCGACTCCCGAAGGAGTGCGTACATCGTGACGGAGAATCCCACCTTCCTGCCCCCGGACGACCCGCAAAGCACCGAAGCGCCGACGGCTGAGGTACTGCCGTTCCCTCTGAAGAAGACCGCGCCTGCCGACTCGCCCCCGCCCACCGGCGAGGGCGTGGTGAAGCCGGGGGAGTGGGAGGCTGAACTCCCCGACACCGACGACCCGGAGGCCGAAGGGCTGACCGACGGGGCGCCGGTGGACCCGCCGCGCGAGGTCTACCCGCCCTCGGTAGCGGAGTGGATGGAGGCCAAGGACAAGGCCCGTCTGCCGGTCCTGCCGGACTGGGTGAAGCTGCCTGACCAGCGCACGGCGGTGCGTAAGTGGGCGGTGCGGCACTACTCGGCTGTGGTCGGCTACCACGCCGTTCGCCTGCCCTGCATCTACACGCCGAAGGTGCTGTTCTACTCGCCGCGCGGGGCGTGGCGCTGGTCGGCCGCGATCGGCCGGTGGGTGTTCGACGGGGAGGGCAAGTCGCTCCGGCTCGCGTCGGTGGCGAACGAGGACGCGGCGGAGTACCTGAAGCTGTCGCGGCAGCGCAACGACCGTGTCCGCCTGCGGGGCATCGTCGCCGCGATCGCCTCCATGGTCGGCCTCGCCGCCGCGCTGACCCTGTACGTCATGGCCCCGTCCTGGCTGCTGTTGCTGGCCATGGCCGCGCTGACCACCACGCTCGGGACGGCCGGGGCGCCGGCCGATCGGCCGCTGATCGACATGGCCAAGGTGACGTTCCGCAAGCGGCGGCTGTCCAGTGACATCGTCATCCGCGCGCATGAGGCGTCCGGGCTGACCACCAAAGACCAGACGATCGCGTTCCCCCGGCCGATCGGCCGGGACGGCGACGGATGGCGCGTGGTCGTTGACCTGCCGTACGGCAAGACGTTCGAGGACGCGGTGAAGGCTCACGCCCGGCTTGCCTCCGGTATGGACATCGCCCCCACTCAGCTCTTCCTCGACAAGGACGAGACGAGCGGGCGGCGGGTGTCGTACTGGATCGCCGACCGTGACCCGCTCGCCGTGCCGTCGGGCAAGTCCCCGCTGTTGGGGGCGACCCGGGTGGACTTCTGGAAGCCGTTCCCGTGGGGTGTCGACGAGCGCGGCAACCCGGTCATGGCCACGATGCTGTGGCTGTCGTTGCTGGTCGGCGCCGTGCCCCGGCAGGGCAAGACGTTCTCTGCCCGCACCATCGCGCTCGCCGCCGCGCTGGACCCGTACGTGCGCCTGTACGTGTTCGACGGCAAGGCCTCGCCGGATTGGCGCAAGTTCGCGCTGGTCGCGCACCGCATCGGGTTCGGCATCGTGCCCAAGAACGGGTTCGACCCGGTGCAGCACCTGCTGACCTCGCTGCGGGAACTCAAGGCGGACGTCGAGGACCGCTACCACCGGCTCTCCGAACTGCCGCTGCACGTCTGCCCCGAGGGCAAGCTCACCCCGGAGATCAGCCGGGACAAGAAGCTGAACATGCCCCTCACGCTGTTCGTGGTGGACGAGGTGCAGGAGTACCTGACCCACCCCGAGCACGGCAAGGAGATCCTGTCGCTCATGGTCTACCTCGCCCGGGTCGCCCCCGCGGTAGGTGTCTCTGTGATGACGTCGACGCAGAAGCCGGACGACAAGGCATGCCCCTCCGAGCTGCGTGACCAGCACCAGGCCCGGTTCGCGCTGCGGGTCGGCGCCTACCAGGTCTCCGACGTCATCCTTGGCGCGGGCTCGTACTCGGAGGGCTTGGACGCGTCCAAGCTGCTGAAGTCCCACAAGGGCGTTGGCCTGCTCAAGGGCATGTCCGACGACTCCGGGATCGTGCGCACCTACCTTGCCGACGGCCGCGACGCGGACCGCATCCTCACCCGTGCCGCCGCGCTGCGGGAGGCCGAGGGCACGCTGACCGGAGACGCGGCCGGGGAAGCCCCAACGCCGGAGGTGTCCGCGACGATCCTTGACGACGTGGCGGCCGTCCTGGGCAAGGGCGAGGCCAAGGTGTGGTCCGAGACCATCGTTGACCGCCTCGCCGACCTGCGCCCCGACGTCTACGGCCCGTGGGCGGAACTGGACGCCAAGCCGAAGGCCGAAGCGCTCACCGCCGCACTCAAGCCGTTCGGCATCGGCACCATGCAGATCAGCCGGCGCATCGACGGCGAACAGGTCAACAAGCGCGGCATCAAGCGCGACGACATCGCCACCGCGATTACGCAGCGCAACGAAAAGCGGGACGCCGGATAGGTCTCACAACCTGCTACCGGTAGCGGCATGCGTCGCTACCGGTAGCAACCCTGCTAGCGACCAAAACCGCCCCTGATCAGGTCGCTAGCGTCTAGCGGCCTACCTGCGGAAACCCCTGAAAACCCGCCTGAGAGGCCCCTGATGAGCCTTCCCCTGCTTGCTATCGCCTGCCTGATGCTCGTCACGTTCGGTTACAGCGTCAAGTGCTGGCTGAGCCCGTTCGGTGACTGCCGCAAGTGCCACGGCATGGGCCACGGCTTCAAGACCGACCGCAAGGGCCGGACCAAGCGCGGCAAGGACTGCCGCCGTTGTGACGCCACCGGCAAGCGCATACGCGTCGGCCGCTGGATCTACAACCGCGCCGCGCGCACCTACCGCGCCGGCACCCGCTGACCCACCCCGGAGGACCGATGGTCATCACCATCCCGCTCGTTCTGCTGTTCGCCGCCTTGGCCCTACTGCTCTTGCGCTTCAAGGCCGTCGGCGCCGGCGCGGCCGTCGTCGTCGCCCTGTTCGGCTTCTACCTCGCCAACACCGGCGCGGCCGACACCGTCAACCAGCTCGTTGCCGCCGTCACCGGCGCCCTCGCCGACATCGGCCGCTGACCCGAAGGGAGACCAGCGTCATGAACGAACCCACCGCGTACGGCCGCCCGGCCGGACAGGACATCGCGGCTGTGGAGGTCCACACCCCCACCCCGATCGTTCCCGCGCACACTGTCCCGCTCGTTCCCGTGCAGCCGGGCGCGATCCCGTCTGTGGCGAGCGTCGTTCTGCCGGACGGCCGCGTCGTCACCGGCTACGCCATCAGCCCCGCACAGCCCGAACCGGTCGTCGCCAAGCCGGCCGTCTCCCGCGCGGCGGTGAACATCGCGCTCGGAGGCATCGGGTTCGGGGCGGTGTGCGGCGGCTTGGTCCTGCTGACCACGTTCATCGCCGCGCTCGCCGCGCTCATCCATCAGCTCATCATCCTCGCCGCCGTCATCTTCGGCGGCTGGATCGCCGTGCAGGTGTTCAGCGCGAGCGGCCACGGCGGCGGAACGACGGTCAACATCCGCAAGGCCGTCATCAAGCGCAACAAGTTCTACGGCTGACAGAGGGAGAGCAACCCCGTGATCCGACTGCGCATTCAGGTCGCCCACTGGCCCCGTCGGGCCCTGATCGTGACCGACACGCCTCGCCCCGGCTGCCGCGACTGCGAGGGCGAGGGCGGGTTCGAGTACGACTACGGCGACCACACCGGCGAGTACGCCGGTACCGACTGGGAGCCCTGCGGGTGCTGGAACGAGAACCGGCGTTGGGCCCTGCTTCCCCTGCCGCGTAGGCCCCGGTGGCTGCGGCGCCGTGACAGCGGCCGTGACCCGTGGGGGCCCGGCGGCTACAGCGACGAACCGCCCTTCTAGCTCTGCCCGTGGGCGGCGGCACTCCCGGACAAGGACAGCCCGCCGCCCACGGTCTCCGTATCCCGACGTAGCAGAACAGGAGACCAACAGCATGACACCTGACGGCACGACCCGGCGCCCCGGCGACGGGAATCACCCGGACGGGAGCCCCCTGCACACCGCCCTCGCCCTCGCGGCGGTCGGCGTCCCGGTCCTGCCCCTGCGGCGCGGCAAGGTCCCGTTCGGCAACTGCCGCGCGTGCAAGGGCAACGCGTGCGGCGGACGGCCCACGATGAAGAGTGCGGGCCCGTGCCGGTGCCCCGCGCCGTGCCACGCGTGGGCCGCCGCCACCACCGACCCACACGCCCTCAACTCCATCCAGTGGGAAGCGGCATGGCGACACGCGGCGGCTGTCGCCTACCACCCCGGAGGCGCCGGGGTGACCGTGGTCGACCTGGACGACGCGGCGGCCATTGCGTGGGCCCGCGCGACACTGCCCGCCACCCGGACCGTGCCGACGACCCGTGGTGAGCACTGGATCTACCGGGGCGTCATGCCCTCCGCCAACGCGGTCCGGCCCGGTGTGGACATCAAGTCCCTTATGGCGTACGCCCGTTGGCTCGGTTCGGGCACCGGCGTCATGGCCGCTCTCCCGGACTCTGTGCGCGCCCTGGCAGTAAAGGAGCCGTCTACGGCCCGTAGGGCGCCACAGAGCCTCTCAGCGCCTCTGACGGGGCAGGGCGGGGCGTGCCCGCACCGCACGCCCACCTTCCTCGCCCGTGGCATCACCATGGCGGAGCAGCGCATCACCAACGCTCGCACGGCGGTGCACACCACCGTCTACCGCACGTTCCTCGCCGTGCTGTCCACGCACGGCCGGTGCGGCTGCCTCACCAACACCCACATGGAACGCCTGTTCACCGCTGCGCAGGTCAAGGGCGAAACGCTCCGACACTGCACCGACGCGTGGACCAACGCCCGCACCACGTTGGGACTGTGACCATGGCCGACGACGAGAAGAACCCCGCCCGCCAGATCATCACCGACTACGCGCAAGCGCACTTCCGCTACTTCCGCACCCCGGACGGAACCGTATACGCGCAACGCAACAACCACCCCGTGGCCCGCCCGATCCGCTCCCAGGGCACCACCGGCAGCCACCGCCAGGAACTCATGGTCGGCCTCTTCCGCGACGGACGCGGCGTCTTCAACGGGACCGCGTTGAAGGAGGCGTTGGACCTGATCGAGGCGCTCGCGCTGGCTGAGGACGTTCAGCCCGTGCACATCCGCGTCGCCCCCGGATTCGACGGGGCGACGTGGCTGGACCTGGGACGTGATGACGGGCAGTCCGTGCGCATCCACCCCACCGGCTGGGACATCCTCACCCCCGACCCGCGTGAGGTGTGCTGGCGGCGTACACAGCTCACCGGGGAACTTCCCCTGCCCGCGAAGGACACGGACGGCAAGGGGATCGACCTCTTGATGCGGCTGTGCAACTTCGCCACGGCCGAGACCGAGTGCCTGGCGATCGCGTGGTTGATCGGCTGTCTCGGTCCGTCCGTGCCCGTCCCGGCCCCGTTCCTGACCGGCCCCCAGGGCGCGGGGAAGTCCACCGGTGGTCGGATGCTCGTACGGATCATCGAGGGCATGACCGGTGACCTGCGCCGCGCCCCGAAGGATGAAGAGAACCTGATCGCGGCGGTGGCGGCGGGTTGGGTCACCGCGCTGGACAACCTCTCGCACATGACGCCGGACCTGTCCGACGCGATGTGCTGCATCGTCACCGGCGCGGAGAGCGTCAAGCGGGCCCTGTTCACCGACGGGGACGTGTTCCGCGTCGGCTACCGCCGGCCGTTGCTGCTGACCGGGATCGACGTCGGGGTCATCCGGCCCGACCTGGCCGAACGGCTCCTTCCTCTGCGTCTGGAACGCCCCCGCGTGCGGCGTACTGAGGCCGAACTGTGGACGGACTACGCGGAGGTTCTGCCCGTCGTTCTCGGGTCCTTGCTCGATCTCACGGTCAGGGTCCGGGCGGTGGACGCGGAGACTCCGACCGACCTGCGGATGGCGGACTTCGCGCACCTGTGCGCGCAGCTCGACGCGGCCACCGGGCTCGGGGCGCTGGCCGCGTACCGGGCCAGTCTGGACGATCTGAACGACGACGTGATCGAGGGCGACTTGTTGGCTCAGACCGTCCTCGCGCATGCCGAGACGATCGAGCCGGGCACGGCGCAGCGGATGACGTCCACGGAGTGGCTGCACTGCCTCAGCCAGCGCTACAGCGGCGACGACTGCCGCCCGCTGCCCAAGGGGTGGCCGACCACGGGCAAGGTGCTCTCCGACCGGCTCAAGCGGCTTCAGCCCACCCTCGCGGCCCGGGGTGTCCTCATCGACTCCGGCCGCACCAGCGAGGGCCGCTACCTCGAAATGACCCGCCCGTCCGTTCCGCCGCCGCATGAGCAGCAGCGGATGCCCTGACACACGCGCTCGCGCGGACAAGCAAGAGGAGCACCACCCGCCGAGGCGTGCTCCTCTTGCTGTTCGGCGCTCGCGCCGCCCCAAGGACGTGCCGCGAAGCGGCTCCTTCTTCACGCTGTGAGCGGCACCGCACTACGACAGACACCCCCCTTCTTTGTCCTAAGAGGGAAGACGCTGCGTCATCTGCGTCATACGGGCCGGAAAACGGCCCCTGAGCTGCGACTACCGGCATGACGCAGACGGCCGCGCCTGCGTCATCCTGCGTCATCTGCGTCATGGGCCACGTCACGAATGACGCAGCCCATGACGCACCCATGACGCAGACCTCGCCACCTGCGTCACCCATAACCGCAGGTCACAAGGCCGAATGACGCTGATGACGCAATGACGCAGAAATCCACACCTCGGACACACGCAGGCTCCCGCACGCCTGCACTCAACTCACCGGAGTGAGCCTTGGACGATCACGAGACCCTCGCCACCGCCACCGACGACGACCCGACCCTTGTACTCCTCAAGGTCGAAGAGGCAGCCCACCGACTCCGCATCGGCCGCACCACCTGCTTCGCACTCATTCGTACCGGCGCTCTCGAATCCGTCATGGTCGGCGGTCTGCGCCGCGTTCCCGTCGATGCACCGGCCGCCTATGTGGCCAGCCTCCGAACCGCCCCACTCGCCGCTTGACGACGCCGGGGCGGCGGCACTCCCGGACAGGACAGCCCGCCGCCCCGGCTCCATCCCGACACGCAAGAAACAGGAGCCTGCCTGTGGCAGAGGACAAGAAGAAGCGCACTCGACAGCCGAACGGCCGAAGCTCGATCTACTTCGGTAAGGACGGCAAATGGCACGGCCGCGTCACTGTGGGCGTCCGCGACGACGGCACGCCGGACCGCCGCCATGTCGAGCGCAAGAGCAAGACCGAGGTAGCGGAGGCCGTCCGAGAGCTGGAGAAGCAGCGAGACGCCAAGACCGTACGGAAGCCCGGCAAGGCATGGACGGTCAAGGCGTGGCTGACGCACTGGATTGAGAACGTCGCGCCCCTCGCCGTGAACGACAACACGATGGTCGGGTACGGCGTGGCTGTCCGGAAGCACCTCATTCCCGGCTTGGGGGCCCATCGGCTCGACAGGCTCAAGCCCGAGCACATTGAGGTGTTCTACGCCAAGATGCAGGCCACCGGCAGCAAGCCCGCGACCGCTCACCAGGTGCACCGGACCTTCCGCGCCGCGCTCAACGAGGCTGTACGGCGGGGGCATCTCGGCAAGAACCCGGTGCTGTTGGCCAAGGCGCCGAAGACGGGGGAGCACGAGGTAGAGCCCTACACCGTCCAAGAGGTACAGCGGCTGCTGAAGGCTGCTGACCAGCACCGCAACTCCGCACGGTGGGCCGTTGCCCTCGCGCTCGGTCTGCGTCAGGGGGAGGTGCTGGGGTTGCAGTGGGTGGACGTGGACCTTGACGGCGGGTTCCTTATGGTCCGCCGTAGCCGACACCGGCCGCAGTACGCCCATGGGTGCACTGAGCCGTGTGGACGCAAGGCCGCCGGGTACTGCCCGCAGAAGCGACGGACCAACCCGGAGTTGACCGTCACCAAGTCGCGCGCCGGCCGCCGTGCGGTCGGTCTTCCCGAACAGCTCGTTGACCTACTCCGTGCGCACCTCAAGGCGCAGGAAGCTGAGCGGGAGGCGGCAGGGAAACGCTGGGAGGAGAACGGCCTGGTCTTCCCTGACGAGCACGGACGTAGCCCGTCCCACCGTCGGGACTGGACCGAGTGGAAAGCTCTCCTGGTTGAAGCGAAGGTGCGGGACGGGCGTCTGCACGATGCGCGCCATACGGCCGCCACGGTCTTGCTGATCCTTGGTGTCCCTGAGCGGGCCGTTATGGGCCTCATGGGATGGTCGACCACCGCCATGGCTGCCCGATACCAGCACATGGTGGACGCGGTGCGTGCCGACGTGGCAAGGCAAGTGGACGGCTTGATCTGGCAAACCGAGGCGCCCCGGCCGGATGGTGACGACGGCGCGGCTGGTGCGCTCGTATCGGCTGGTTGAGGCGTACGAGGAGAGGCAGGTGGCGCCACTCCGGTCGCCACCTGGGTCTCCGCTGCGACGTTTGTAAATTACGCCGTTTGGCTAAGCTCTTGCAATGTGTGTGCAATTCCTTCGACCAGTTTGACGTGGTCTTCGAAGGGCAACTCGCTTACTATGTCAGCGACACCTTTACCCATCTCACTTTTAGATGTGACGGCAACTCGGACATAGGGAGACTCTGCCCGACCAGTCGCCAGGTCCAGCACCGAGAAGCGCAGCGTCAAATCATCGAGCGCCACGGTCCCCACGACATTGGATGGTGGATCGAACTGGTCCAATGCGGAGCGTGCCATCATGTGACCCGCGACCTCTAGGCCATCGGACAAATTCTCCCTCAGGAAACCGCACAATGCCGGAGAGAGGAGCCCAAGGATGTTCTCTCCAAAGTCGACCTTAGTCGCTGTTCCGTAGCTCTTTAGGGCAATCTCGCGCTGCACCTCGTCGCTCTCCCATTTACGGGGTGCGGATGCGGCTGCCCACATCAGCTCGAACATCTCCTGTATTAGGAGCTCCGCGACAGCCGTCGGGCCATGGACGCTGGCGTGCAATGTCTGAGAACGGAGGGAGATTGCGTTGATTGGTGTGTAGGTGTGAATGCCTAGCCCAGGGAATCTACCGTCCCTGAAGCGTATCGATTCAGTCACCGCCTGGGACATTCTGGCTTTCTGGCCTTCACTAAGCGTCGAGAGCTGTGACTGTGGGTCTAGCACGGTGTTGGAGATCACTGATTCCAGCTTAGTGGAGTCCAGATGAAGGTTGTATCTTTCCTTCATCTCTTCAGTGAATCTTGGATAATCAATATCGCCGTAAGGTAGCATGTCCGGATCGATGTGCACCAGCACCTCAGACGACTCTATCGTGCGAATGTAGCCGGGAGCTTTTGATGCAGTGATCTCCCTCGAGACCTCGTCTCTGCGCGCTTGATCGGGGGTCAGGTTCTTAAGGGCCGCCTTAGCGTTCTGTGTGATCCCTTCGCTCATGGCTAGACCCTCTCTAGGTGGTCGGCTACGTAATCCACTACGTCATCAAGTGCCCTATCGATTTTCGACTGGGCCTCTTCCGGTGAATCGTCTACACACTTCCTAATCTCCGCTATTGCGTCGAGGCAGCTCGCTTGCACAGCGGTGGGTAGCCAAATTGTCAACTTGAGGTATTCGTCTTGGTTGTTGCTCGAGGGTGATATTCCAAGGCGCGCCTGAAGTAGTATCAGCCAAATGAATTGTAGAGCCTCTTGTCGAAGCGGAAGCAAGGTTCCAAACCTGTCACTTTCCAGTTGCTGCTTTTGCAGCTTGGCTTGGTGTGACTGAGACTGACGGTTTGTGAAATATGCGGACATGAAAACAATGCTGCCACCAAGCACTGCTGAAAGGAGGGTCGGCAAAAGATCAGCCATTGCCGCCTCCGATCGAAGATGGAGAGATGCAGCATGGCGCCTCAACTGATTCCATGGTGGCACGAGGTCTAGGGGTCCGCACCTCGGACCTTCTAGATCTCGCGTCCGTTGCAACGGTGTTGCCGTTAGAGGAAGGACAACCTTTTGGTCGGCCGCCTCCGGCAGGGAGGCTGTTGGTTCAACTGAGACGGGAACTGAGACGAGCGAACGAGGGAACGGCATGGCAAAAGGGATGCCGCCACGTCGTTATGCCTGGTCGGGCAGGTAGAGGCCGTGGCGGGATTCGAACCCACGTAACTCGCTTTGCAGGCGAGCCCCTCAACCACTCGGGCACACGGCCGGGCCGAGTACGAAGCACTTGGCTCTCGGCCGTGTCCGAACTCGATGTCATGACCGTAGGCCGGGGCGGATCGGGGGCTCAAGGGCATCGGGCGGGCTGCAACGCGACTGCCACACGCCGTTCATGAACGGGGCCGAGAGGGGCCGTAAAGCGGTCGTCCTCGCCCCCCGCCCGGCCATAACCTCTGCCCATGTCCGAACTCCTCCTGCCCCTCGACCCCGCCCTGCGGACGGCCCTCGACGACCTCGCGGACGCGCAGGGCCGCACGCCGGAGGAGGTTGCGCTGCACGCCGTACGCGGATACCTGCGCCAGGAGAGCGGACGGGTGCGGGCCGTCGCGGAGGGGCTCGCGCGGCAGCACGCCGACCTGCTGAGGAGGCTCGGCGAATGACCCGGTACCTGACCGTCGACGAGGTCACCGGCATCGCCGAGATCGCCTTCGGCGGGCGGCCGCCCGAGGCGCGCGCTCCCGGGCTGCTCGCCTCCGCCGTGCACCGCCCGCGCGCCCGGATGTTCGGCACCGCCGCCTACGAGGACCGGTACGAGCAGGCGGCCGCCCTGCTCCACGCCCTCGCCGCCAACCACCCCCTCGTCGACGGCAACAAGCGCACGGCCTGGCTGGCCACCGCCACCTTCCTCGCCCTCAACGGCGTCGACCTGGCCGCGGTGGACCAGGACGTGGCCTACGAGCTGGTCGTCGACGTCGCCTCCGGGGCCGAAGGGGAGGTCGGGAGGATCGCGGGGCGGTTGCGGGGGCTGTGACGTCGGTCCCACCCGAAGGTGCCCCGGCCCGGTCCGCGCGTTGACCGGTCCGGGCCGCCGGTAGGGTGGCCCGGTTGTCATACGTAGCCGAGCCGTCAGGCTCCCTCGCACGAGCCGCCCGACCCCCAACGGAGACCGTGACTACCACCGCCGGCACCAGTTCCGCCTCGCACCACCTGTCCCCGGCGTTCCCCGGCCGCGCCCCGTGGGGTACCGCCAGCAAGCTGCGCGCCTGGCAGCAGGGCGCGATGGAGAAGTACATCCAGGAGCAGCCCCGGGACTTCCTGGCGGTCGCCACCCCCGGCGCCGGCAAGACGACCTTCGCGCTGACACTGGCCTCCTGGATGCTGCACCACCACGTCGTCCAGCAGGTGACCGTGGTCGCCCCGACCGAGCACCTGAAGAAGCAGTGGGCCGAGGCCGCCGCCCGCATCGGGATCAAGCTCGACCCGGAGTACAGCGCCGGGCCGCTCGGCCGGGAGTACCACGGCGTCGCCGTGACGTACGCCGGTGTCGGCGTCCGGCCCATGCTCCACCGCAACCGCGTGGAGCAGCGCAAGACGCTCGTCATCCTCGACGAGATCCACCACGCCGGTGACAGCAAGTCCTGGGGTGAGGCCTGCCTCGAGGCCTTCGAGCCCGCGACCCGACGGCTCGCCCTGACCGGTACGCCCTTCCGGTCCGACACCAACCCCATCCCGTTCGTGACGTACGAGGAGGGCAACGACGGGATCCGGCGCTCCGCCGCCGACTACACCTACGGCTACGGCAACGCCCTCGCCGACAACGTCGTGCGGCCCGTCATCTTCCTCTCCTACAGCGGCAACATGCGCTGGCGCACCAAGGCCGGAGACGAGATCGCCGCCCGGCTCGGCGAGCCCATGACCAAGGACGCCATCAGCCAGGCCTGGCGGACCGCCCTCGACCCGCGCGGTGAGTGGATGCCGTCGGTGCTGCGGGCGGCCGACCAGCGGCTGACCGAGGTCAGGAAGGCGATCCCGGACGCGGGTGCGCTCGTCATCGCCTCCGACCAGGAATCGGCGCGTGCGTACGCCAAGCTCATCCGGGAGATCACTGGCACCGGCGCGACCCTCGTGCTGTCGGACGACTCCGGCGCGTCCGAGCGGATCGACGAGTTCAGCGCGAACAACGACCGCTGGATGGTCGCGGTGCGGATGGTGTCGGAGGGCGTCGACGTGCCGCGCCTGGCCGTCGGCGTGTACGCCACCACCATCTCCACCCCGCTCTTCTTCGCCCAGGCCGTCGGGCGTTTCGTGCGGTCCCGGCGGCGCGGCGAGACCGCCTCCGTGTTCCTGCCCACCGTGCCCGACCTGCTCTCCTTCGCCAACGAGATGGAGCGCGAGCGCGACCACGTCCTCGACAAGCCCAAGAAGCAGGGCGAGGAGGATCCGTACGCCGAGTCCGAGAAGGAGATGGACGAGGCGAACCGGGAGCAGGACGAGGACACCGGCGAGCAGGAGCAGTTCTCCTTCGAGGCGCTGGAGTCCGAGGCCGTCTTCGACCGGGTCATGTACAACGGCGCCGAGTTCGGCATGCAGGCCCACCCGGGCAGCGAGGAGGAGCAGGACTACCTCGGCATTCCGGGTCTTCTGGAGCCCGACCAGGTGCAGCTGCTGCTCCAGAAGCGGCAGGCCCGGCAGATCGCGCACAGCCGCAAGAAGCCGGACGAGGAAGCCGACCTGCTCGAAGTGCCCGCCGAGCGGCGGCCCGTGGTCTCCCACAAGGAGATGATGGAGCTGCGGCGCCAGCTCAACACGATGGTCGGCGCGTACGTCCACCAGAGCGGCAAGCCGCACGGAGTGATCCACACGGAGCTGCGGCGCGTGTGCGGGGGGCCTCCGGCGGCTGAGGCGACGGCGGGGCAGCTGCGGCAGCGGATCGCCAAGGTGCAGGAGTGGGCGACCCGGATGAAGTGAGCTCCCGTGGTCTATCGGCTGCGGCTTGTGTGTGGCTGAGCGCGCCCACGCGGCGGAGCCGCACATCGGCAGAGCCCCGCGCCCCTGTGGGGGCGCTCATACCGCCGCAAATTCCAGCACTACGCCCCTCTGCGTGCCCGGATTCTGGACGGAGACTTCCGCTCAGCGAACCAGCTTCGCTACTGTCCGGCTACGCACACGCCCCGTGGCAGCGCCGCCGCGGAGCGCAGCCGTGAAGCGACGCGGCCCGGACAGGCCGGGCCGCCGACCGATCGGCGGCCTCTGAAGCGTCACCGACGGGACTCGGTGACGCATCCGCCGACCAGGGAGCCGCCGACCTCACCACTAAGGAGTGGGCGTCGTGACCGCGGAGACCTCCCAGACGCTCGACCGGGGACTGCGAGTCCTCAAGCTGCTCGCCGACACGGACCACGGGCTGACCGTGACCGAACTCTCCCTCCGGCTGGGCGTTAACCGGACCGTCGTGTACCGGTTGCTCGCCACGCTGGAACAGCACGCCCTCATACGCCGTGACCTCGGCGGACGTGCCCGGGTCGGGCTCGGCGTGCTGCGTCTGGGGCGTCAGGTCCATCCGCTGGTGCGGGAGGCCGCGATGCCGGCGCTGCGGTCACTGGCCGAGGACATCGGCGCGACGGCGCATCTGACCATGGTCGACGGGGCGGACGCGCTGGCCGTGGCCGTCGTGGAGCCGACCTGGACGGACTATCACGTCGCCTACCGCGCCGGGTTCCGGCATCCCCTGGACCGGGGCGCCGCCGGCAAGGCGATCCTCGCGGCCCGGCAGCACCCGATGGCCGAACCCGGTTACATGCTGACCCACGGGGAGCTGGAGGCGGGCGCCTGGGGGGCGGCGGCACCGCTGCTGGGCGTGACGGGCGTCGAGGGCAGCGTGGGTGTGGTGATGCTGGCCGAGGCGGTGCCGGAACGGGTGGGGCCGCGGGTCGTCGACGCGGCCCGGGAGGTCGCGGAGGCGCTGCGCTGAGGGCCGGCCGCCTGCCCGTACCGTGGCCGGACGCCTTGCGCCGACAGACGGCGGCCTCCCCGCAGCGGCCCTGGACGCCCTGGTCCCGGGCGGGTCCTCCTCCCGCGTTAGATTGATCCCGTGTTCTCTCGCCTCACGCGCCCCCAGGCCATCGCCGTCTGCGCCCTGCCCGTCGTGGCCCTGCTCGCGACGGCGGTGTTGGCGCCGCTGCCGTTCTCGGTGGCGCAGCCGGGGCTGACGGCGAACGTGCTCGGCGAGAACAAGGGCACGGAGGTCATCACCATCTCCGGTGCGCCGGTCCGGGACACCAGGGGCCAGCTGCGGATGACCACCATCGAAGCGACCTCCCCGGACACCCGGGTCTCGCTCCCCGACGTCATCGACAGCTGGTTCCGTACCGACCAGGCGGTCATGCCGCGCGACTCCGTCTACCCGAGCGGGGACAACGTCAAGGAGATCGAGCGGCACAACGAGGAGCAGATGAAGGAGTCCCAGGACGCGGCGACGCAGGCCGCGCTGGGGTACCTCGGCCTCGACGACAAGGACGTCGAGGTCAGCCTGAAGCTCGCGGACGTGGGCGGGCCCAGTGCGGGGCTGCTCTTCTCCCTCGGGATCATCGACAAGCTCGACGGTGACGGTACCGGCGGCGATCTCACCGGCGGCCGGGTCATCGCCGGTACGGGCACGATCGACGCGGCGGGCCGGGTCGGTGCGGTGGGGGGCGTCGCCCTCAAGACCCAGGCCGCGAAGCGGGACGGGGCGACGGTGTTCCTGGTCCCCAAGGCGGAGTGCGGGGACGCTCGCGCCGAGCTTCCGAAGGGGCTGCGGCTGATTCCGGTGACCACGCTGAAGAGCACGGTGAGTTCCCTGGTGGCCCTGGAGACGGGGAAGGGTTCCGTGCCCAGCTGCTAATGGGCGGGGACCGGCCCGGGCCGGGTGGCGAGCTTCAGTCCGACCTCTATCAGGGCCCAGCCCAGACGCGTACGGAGTTCGGGGCGGTGCGCCGGACGGGGTTCGGTCTCGGCGCGGAGTTCGGCGGCGCGGGCGTGGTGCAGGGCGAGGTGGATGTCCGGGTGCATGGCGAACCCTTCAGTCGGTGCGAACGGGGAAGGCGTGCGTCTGGATGCGGACTCGCTCGATGCCGGGTGTGTCCTCGGCGGCGGCCCGGTCGCGGTAGGTGTCGACCAGCTCGTGCATCTTCCCGACGAGCTCGCGTGTCAGTTCGGGAGTGAGACTCAGCGTCGCGCTGCTCATGTCCCACGCGTCGCTCCACTCCTCGGGCCACGAGTCGCGGTTGCCGATCCATGTCGACAGGTCCCGGGCCTGCGTGGTGGCGACCTCGTGCAAGTACAGGTCCGCGGCGCCGCGTACGGCCGGATCCGAGTCGGTGAGCAGTGCGTCGTCGAAGCGGAGGCCGTGGTGCGCCGCCTTCCACCAGCGCTCGCGCCCCTTGCCGTGCTCGGGGGCGTCCTCGATGAAGCCGTACTCCGCGAGTTGGCGCAGATGGTAGCTGGTGGCCCCGCTGGACTCGTGCAGCTTCTGCGCCAGTTGCGATGCGGTTGCCGGGCCGCCGAAGCGCAGGGCGTCCAGCAGCTGCATGCGCAAGGGGTGTGCCAGTCCCCGCAGGGACCGGGCGTCGAGTTGCCGTACGGACAGGTTCTCGGGCTCGTTCATGATGCAAAGGTAGCGTTGCAAAGCCTCCTTTGCAACGGTTCCTTTGTAACTCACTCCTCGACGAACCCCTCCGCCACCATCCAGTCCAACGCCACCTGGTGCGGATCCTCCCCGTCCACATCCACCTTCGCGTTCAGCGTCTGCGCCACGGAGTTGTTCAGCCTCGCCGTCACCGGGTTCAGGACCTCCGCGATCGCCGGCCACTCCTTCAGGGACTCGGCGTTGATCATCGGCGCGGCGTTGTAGTTGGGGAAGAACTTCCTGTCGTCGTCCATCACGACCAGGTTCATGGACTTGATGCGCCCGTCGGTGGTGAACACCTCGCCGTACGTGCAGTTGCCCTCGGCGGTCTGCGTGTAGATGATCCCGGTGTCCATCTGCGTGATGTTCCGCGCCGGGACGGCCATGCCGTAGGCCTTCTGCATGCCCGGCAGCCCGTCCGCGCGGTTCGCGAACTCGACCTCCACGCACAGCTTCACGGCCCCCGGGTCGGACTTCGCCAGCTTCGCCACGTCCGACATCGTCTTCGTGCCGTACTTCTTCGCGTTCTCCTGGTTCATCGCCAGCGCGTAGGTGTTGTCGAGCTTCGACGGCGGCAGCCAGACCAGCCCGTTCTTCGCGTCCTCCTTCTTCACCGCCTCCCACTGTTCCTGCGGATCGGCGATGGGCTTGCCGTGCCCCAGGTAGGTGATCCAGGCCGTGCCCGTGTACTCGTACCCGGCGTCCGCGTCGCCCTTGCGGACCGCCTCGCGGCTGCCGATGGAGCCCTGGATGCCGGTGCGGTCGATCACGTCCGCGCCGGCCGCCTCGAAGGCGATGCCCATGATCGAGCCGAGGATCAGCTGCTCGGTGAACGACTTCGACGTCACCGTCAGATGCGCTCCCTCGAGCGGCTCACCCCGGCCGATCGAGCCCGGCTTCACATCGTCGGTCAGGGGAGAGCCGCTGGTCAGGCCGCAGCCGGCCGCTGCCAGCAGCAGGCCGGCGGACGTCAGGTACGTACGCCTTGTCATGGCTGCAACCCGCGCGGGCGCAGCAGCAGTTCGACGATCGACGCCAGCCAGTCCACCAGCAGCGCCAGCACCACCGTGAGGATCGATCCCAGCACCAGCACCGGCATCCGCTGGTTGGTGATCCCGGTCGTGATCAGCACACCGAGGCCGCCGCCCCCGCCGAAGACCGCCAGGGTCGCCGTACCGACGTTCAGGACGAGGGCCGTGCGCACGCCCGCGAGGATCAGCGGGACCGCGAGCGGCAGTTCCACGCGCCTCAGCACCCCCGTGGGGGACATGCCGATGCCCCGGGCCGCCTCCAGCAGGGTCGGGTCGTTCGCCTTCAGGCCTGTGATCGTGTTGGAGAGCACCGGCAGGATGGCGTAGATGATCATGCCGATCAGGGCGGCCCCGCGGCCGATGCCCAGCCAGATCACCAGGAGGGCGAGCAGGCCGATCGCCGGAGTGGCCTGGCCCGCGTTGGCGAACGCCATCGCCACCGGGGTGGCCCTGCTCATCGCCCCGCGGGTCAGCAGAATGCCCAGCGGGATCGCGATGATCAGCACGAAGAACGTGGAGATCGCGGTCAGCTGGATGTGCTGCCACAGCGCCTTGGTGACCTGGCCGCCCGACAGGGCGTTGCGGGTGAGAGCGTCCAGGTCGGCCTGCTGGAACCAGAGCCAGGTGGCGAGCAGCACGGCGATCAGGGCGACCGGCAGGAACGTCAGCTTCTGCCAGGTCAGACGGGCGGGCGGGCGCTTTGCCGGGGGAGCCTCCGCGACGGGCTCGGAGATCTCCCCGACCTCCGTGGCCGTCACCGCTCCCCTCCCGGGCCGCCCACGCCCGCCGGGCCCACGGCTCCCTCCTGCTCGGCGTGCGTCTGCGAGGCCCGCAGCGACTCCAGCTCGTGCTGGTGCTCCATCGCGTCGAGCCGGTCGGCCTCCAGCATCTCGTGCACGGAGTTCATGAGGGTCTCCATGTCGACGACGCCCGTGTACTCGCCGCGCCGTCCGGTCACCGCCACCCTCCCGGCGTTGTCGGTGAGCACCGCCTCCAGCGCGTCGCGCAGGGTCGCGTCCCGGGTGACCGTGTCGTGCACCAGGGTCCCGGCACGGGCCAGCGAGCCCCGGGCCCGCATCAAGTCGCCGCGCCGCAGCCACTTGTAGGGACGGCCGCGCCGGTCGAGCAGCAGGATCTCGTTGCTGCCGCTGGTCCGCAGCAGGCTGAAGATCTCCTGCAACGGGTCGTCGACCGTGACCGTCGGGTAGTCGGTGATCTCCACATCCCGTACGCGGGTCAGGTTCAGCCGCTTCAGCGCCGCACCGGCGCCCACGAACCCCGACACGAAGTCGTCCGCCGGGTTGGTGAGGATCGCCTCGGGGGTGTCGAACTGCGCGATGTGCGACCGCTCGCGCAGCACGGCGATCCGGTCGCCGATCTTGATCGCCTCGTCGAAGTCGTGGGTGACGAACACGATCGTCTTGTGCAGCTCGTGCTGCAGGCGGATCAGCTCGTCCTGGAGGTGGTCACGGGTGATCGGGTCCACCGCCCCGAACGGCTCGTCCATCAGCAGCACCGGGGGATCGGCCGCCAGCGCCCGGGCCACACCCACGCGCTGCTGCTGTCCGCCGGACAGCTGACGCGGGTAGCGGCCGTGGAACTCCCCCGGGTCCAGGCCCACGAGGTCGAGGAGTTCCTCGGTCCGCTCCTTGATCCGTGCCTTCGGCCAGCCGATCATCCTCGGGACGAGCCCGATGTTCTGCGCGACCGTCATGTGCGGGAAGAGCCCGGCGGACTGGATGGCGTAGCCGACCTTGCGGCGCAGCTTGACCGGGTCCATGTCGGTGACGTCCTCGCCGCCGATGCGGATGCGGCCGCCGGTCGGCTCGATCAGCCGGTTGATCATCTTGAGCGTGGTGGACTTCCCGCAGCCCGAGGGGCCGACGAAGACGACGACCTCGCCCGCCTTGATCTGCATGCTCACGTTGTCCACGGCCGGCCGCGCACTGCCGGGATAGCGCTTGGTCAGACTCTCCAGCTCGATGGAGGCGCCGTGGTCACCGGTGTCAGGCACGGATCCCCCTGGCAATGGTCAGCCGTCCGACCAGGACGTACGCGGCGTCGAACAGCAGCGCCAGGACGATGATGCCGAGCGTGCCCGCGAGGACCTGGTTGAGCGCGTTGGCGCTGCCCAGCGAGGCCAGCCCGCGGAAGATGACGTTGCCGAGGCCCGGGCCGGAGGCGTACGCCGCGATGGCCGCGATGCCCATCAGCATCTGGGTCGAGACGCGGATCCCGGTCAGGATGGGCGGCCAGGCCAGCGGCAGCTCGATCCGCAGCAGCCGGGCCGGCCGGGACATCCCGATGCCCGTGGCCGCGTCCACCAGCGCCGGATCGACACCGCGCAGCCCGACGATCGCGTTGCGCACGACCGGCAGCAGTCCGTACAGCGTCAGCGCGATCACCGTGGGAGGCACTCCGAGGCCCACGAGGGGGATGAGCAGACCGATCAGGGCGAGCGCCGGCACGGTCAGGATGGTGGCGGTGGTCGTGGTCGCGAGGTTCCCGGCCCACTCGCTGCGGTAGGTGACCACGCCGATCAGCACCCCGAGCGCGGTCGCGACGACCATGCACTGGAAGACCACGCTCGCGTGCTGGTAGGCGTCCGTGAGCAGCTGCTGGTGCCGGTTGACCAGGTACTCCCAGAAGTTCACACGCGCTCACCCCTACACGTCAGGTCTCCTCCGCGGCCTGCTCCACGAGCGGGATGATCCGCAGCGGAACGGGGTTCTCCATGACGATCGCCGTGGAGGCCCGGACGATGCCATCAAAACCGACGACCCGGTCGATCACACGCTGGAGATCGGCGTTGGAGCGGGCCACGAGGCGGCACAGCATGTCCCCGGTGCCGGTGGTGGTGTGCAGCTCCAGCACTTCCGGCACGGTCGCCAAGTGGGCCCGTACGTCCGCCCCTTGCCCTTGCCGGATCTGCAGCGTCGCGAACGCCGTGACGGGGTAGCCGAGCGCGGCCGGGTCCACCTGCGGACCGAATCCGCGGATGACTCCGTTCGACTGAAGCCGGTCCAGCCGGGCCTGCGCGGTGCCCCGGGCCACCCCCAGCCGCCGGGACATCTCCAGCACCCCGATCCGCGGCTCCCGGGCCAGCAGCACAATGATCCGGCCGTCCAGATGATCGATCGCCACAGCAGCCTCCCGGCATGGTCATCCTGTACAGAAGGTCCGAGAATACGACCGTATTGCTGAACAGATTGCCCAGTCAGAACGCAAACTATTGCGCACCTTGCCGGGCGGGGAGACCCTGCGGCTATGACGCAGACCACACACCACACTCCCGACACCGCCCGGCAGGCCGACCCCTTCCCGGTCAAGGGAATGGACGCGGTCGTCTTCGCCGTGGGCAACGCCAAGCAGGCGGCGCACTACTACTCCACCGCCTTCGGCATGAAGCTGGTCGCCTACTCCGGACCGGAGAACGGCAGCCGCGAGACCGCTGCGTACGTCCTGGAGAACGGCTCCGCCCGGTTCGTCCTCACCTCGGTCATCAAGCCCACCACCGAGTGGGGCCACTTCCTCGCGAAGCATGTCGCCGAGCACGGTGACGGGGTCGTCGACCTCGCCATCGAAGTCCCGGACGCGCGCGCCGCGTACGCCTACGCGCTGGAGCACGGGGCCCGCTCCGTCGCCGAGCCGTACGAGCGGAAGGACGAGCACGGCACGGTCGTCCTGGCCGCCATCGCCACCTACGGCGAGACCCGCCACACCCTGGTCGAGCGCTCCGGCTACGACGGCCCCTACCTGCCCGGCTTCGTCGCCGCCCAGCCGATCGTCGAGCCGCCCGCCCAGCGCACCTTCCAGGCGATCGACCACTGCGTCGGCAACGTCGAGCTCGGCAGGATGAACGAGTGGGTCGGCTTCTACAACAAGGTGATGGGCTTCACGAACATGAAGGAGTTCGTGGGTGACGACATCGCCACCGAGTACAGCGCGCTGATGTCGAAGGTCGTCGCCGACGGCACGCTCAAGGTCAAGTTCCCGATCAACGAGCCGGCCATCGCCAAGAAGAAGTCCCAGATCGACGAATACCTGGAGTTCTACGGCGGCGCGGGCGTGCAGCACATCGCGCTCAACACCAATGACATCGTGCAGACGGTCCGCACGATGCGCGCGGCCGGCGTCGAGTTCCTCAACACGCCCGACTCCTACTACGACACCCTGGGGGAGTGGGTCGGCGAGACCCGCGTCCCCATCGACACCCTGCGCGAACTGAAGATCCTCGCCGACCGCGACGAGGACGGCTACCTGCTGCAGATCTTCACCAAGCCGGTCCAGGACCGTCCGACCGTCTTCTTCGAGATCATCGAGCGCCACGGCTCGATGGGCTTCGGCAAGGGCAACTTCAAGGCCCTGTTCGAGGCGATCGAGCGTGAGCAGGAGCGCCGCGGCAACCTGTGACCCGATCGCCCCACCTGGCTCGTGCGGGTGTCACGGGGCACCCGCACGAGGTCATGGCCGGGCCATCACCGGAACCCCTTCGTCCGGCGGCTCGCCCAGCGCCTGTGACGCCTTCCGGGCCGCAGGCGCGTGCAAGGGCGAGAAGTGCGGGTTGATCCGCAGCGCCTCCGCGAGGTGGCGGCGGGCCGCGCCGTAGCGCTTCAGCTCCCGCTCGATCATGCCCCGGTGGTACATGGACACCGCGTCGCACATCCCGCCCCCGCGTTCGGGGTCCGTCGCCACCAGCGCGAACCGCAGGGCCTCCGCGGGCTCCCCGGCCCGGTGCAGCGCCCACCCCAGGGCGTCGGCGACCTCCCCCGCGGGCCGGCGCCTCCACTCCGCCCGCAACCGCCGCACCGCCTCCTTCGGATCGCCGTGATCCGCCTCGAACCGCCCCAGCACCAGCTGCTCGTCGGCGCCGCCCGCGGCAGCGCCCCGCACCCGCTCCCGCAACAGGCCGTACTGCACCCGGGCCGCCTCAGGCATGCCCAGCGACTCGTACAACTCGCCCAGCTCCAGGGCGTACTGCGGACGCGGCTGCCCGGCGAGGGCCCCCCGGTAGGCGCTGAGGGCCTGTGCCGAGAGGCCCAGGGCCGCAAGGGCGCGGCCCTGCCCGGCCTGCGCGGCCCACTGGTCGGGGTCGAGGCGGACCGCCTCCCGGAAGTGCCGCAGCGCGACATCGAAATCCCCGCCTTCGAAGGCCAGTTGCCCGGCCTGCTCCAGATAGGCGGCCCGCTCGGCGGGGGCCCGTGCGCCCGCCGCCGCGTCCGCCAGCGAGGCCGCCGCGTCCTCCCGCCGGCCCCGGTCCCGGTGGACGGCCGCCGCCCATGCCCGCACGGCCGGGCCGGAACGCAGCCCGGTCAGCCGGTCCAGCGTCCGCTGGGCCGCCTTGTACTCACCGAGCCCGGTGTAGGCCTCGATGAGCAGCGGATACGTCGTCCACCGCCGCGGCTCCAGCCGCAGCGCCGCCTCACCCCACCGGCGCGCGGCGGGGAAGTCCCGCCGGGCGTTCGACAGCGCGGCAAGACCCGCCAGGGCCGCGGTGTTGCGCTGCGGCCGCACCGTCAGCGACGTCCGCAGCGCCTTCTCCGCCCGCGGGTAGTACGCCGGGTCGGCGAGGCGCCGCCCCCGCTCCGCATAGGCCGCCCCGAGCACCGCCCAGGACGTCGCGTCCTTCGGCCGCTCGCGCACGGCCTCGGCCCGCTCGTCGATCAGTACCGCCAGGTCCGGCAGCGCGGCAGGCGCCCCCCTGCCGACGGCCGCCATGGCCGATGCCCCAGGAGACGGCGCAGCGGGCCCGGCGTCCCGCTCCCGCGGCAGCAGCACCAGCACCCCGCCCAGCACGGCACATCCCGCGACGGAGGCGATCAGCGCCCGGCGTCTCACGCTTCTCACCTGCCGCTCCGGGCCCTCCTGCTCGTTCTCCATGGCGCTCACTGTGCGTCAGTACGACGACTGCACCCGGGCAGCCCAAGGGTGCCGCCGACGGGGTTCACACCGATGGCCCCGGGTGCGAACCTGTGATCATGAGCCGTATCGAAGCGCCCCGCTCCGAGGACACCGCAGCGACCGGCGACCTCGTGGACCTGCTGCTCGGCGGCCTCCCCGCCGAAGCGGTCCTGACCGACCCCGACGTCACGGCCTCCTACGCCAACGACATGGCGAGCTTCTGCCCGGCCGGCAGCCCGGCCGTGGTCGTGCTGCCCCGCACCACCGAGCAGGTCCAGCACGTGATGCGCACGGCCACCGCCCTGCGCGTCCCCGTCGTGCCGCAGGGCGCCCGCACCGGACTGTCCGGCGCCGCCAACGCCTCCGACGGCTGCATCGTGCTCTCCCTGACGAAGATGGACCGGATCCTGGAGATCAGCCCGGTCGACCGCATCGCCGTCGTCGAGCCCGGCGTCGTCAACGCCGCCCTCTCCCGGGCGGTCGGCGAACACGGCCTCTACTACCCGCCGGACCCCTCCAGCTGGGAGATGTGCACCATCGGCGGCAACATCGGCACCGCCTCCGGCGGCCTGTGCTGCGTCAAGTACGGGGTGACCGCCGAGTACGTCCTCGGCCTCGATGTCGTCCTCGCCGACGGCCGCCTGATGTCCACCGGCCGCCGCACCGCCAAGGGCGTCGCCGGCTACGACCTCACCCGGCTGTTCGTCGGCTCCGAGGGCTCCCTCGGCATCGTCGTACGGGCCGTCCTCGGGCTGCGCCCCAAGCCGCCCGAGCAGCTGGTGCTGGCTGCCGAGTTCGCCTCGGCCGCCGCGGCCTGCGACGCCGTGTGCCGGATCATGGAGGGCGGCCACGTCCCGTCACTCCTCGAACTCATGGACCGTACGACGGTCAAGGCCGTCAACGACATGGCGCAGATGGGCCTCCCCGAGAGCACCGAGGCCCTGCTGCTGGCCGCGTTCGACACCACCGCCCCGGCCGCCGACCTCGCCGCCGTCGGCGCCCTGTGCCAGGCGGCCGGCGCCACCCAGGTCGTCCCCGCCGACGACGCCGCCGAGTCCGAACTGCTGCTCCAGGCGCGGCGGCTGTCGCTCACCGCGCTGGAGGCGGTCAAGGGCGTGACGATGATCGACGACGTGTGCGTGCCGCGCTCCCGGCTCGCCGAGATGCTCGAAGGGGTGGCCCGGATCGCCGAGAAGTACCAGCTCACCATCGGTGTCGTCGCCCACGCGGGCGACGGCAACACCCATCCGACGGTCTGTTTCGACCCGGCGGACCCCGACGAGTCCCGGCGCGCCCGCGAGTCCTTCGACGAGATCATGGCCCTCGGCCTGGAACTCGGCGGCACCATCACCGGCGAACACGGCGTCGGCGTCCTGAAGAAGGAATGGCTCGCGCGCGAGATCGGCCCCGTGGGCATGGAGATGCAGCGGGCCGTCAAGCAGGCCTTCGACCCGCTGAACATCCTGAACCCGGGCAAGCTCTTCTGAGGCCCGGCCCCTCACCGGGCGAGCAGCTGGGCCAGCTCGTCGTCCAGCCCGAGCCGCTCACCCTCCGTCCCCGGCGGCACCACCCGCAGCGTGCGCTCCAGCCAGGCCGACACCGCCGCCGCCGGAGCCTCCAGCAGGGCGTCCCCGTCGGGTGAACTCAGCGCCATCAGCACGACGCCGCGCCCCTCGGTCTTCGTCGGCCACACCCGCACGTCCCCCTGCCCGCAGGGCCGGAACACGCCCTCCACCAGCAACTCCCTTGCGAACGTCCAGTACACCGGGTGCTGGGTGTCGACGTGGAAGGTGACGTGGACGGCGTAAGGGTCGTCGGTGAGGTACCCGAGCCGGGCGGGCACCGGAATCCTGCGCTCGGGTGACAGGACGAGTTCCAGCTCCAGTTCCCGCTCCACCACGGTCCGCATGGCGGTGTTCCCTTCTCCTGACGGCTGCCCGTGAGGGCCGGTCAGCAGGAGAGAGCGGGTCGCGGCCGCGGCATTACGCGCCTTCCCGGAAGTTTTTCCGCAGGGGGATCCGCCGGAGGGGCGCGGCGCGTAGCACATCGGTGCTCGAAAGGGGTGGGTCCGGTGGGAGCGGCAGTGGGGCTTGCGCTCGTCTGATAGATGTGGAGGCCCCCATTTGGCCCCCGAGCAGATACGGGACGACGGACATGAGCGCCCCAACCCCGGCCCCCGGTGACGACAGGCCCCGCGAAGGGTATTACCCGGACCCTTCCATTCCTGGATATGTCCGGTACTGGAACGGTGCCTCCTGGGTGCCGGGCACCAGCCGTCCGGCGCCCGGGGACGGCGAGTCGCTCGCGCCGCCGCCCGGTGCGGAGGCCGCGCAGCCCGGCTCGGTCGAGGAGACCGGCCCGCACTTCTTCGACGAGGACCCGGTCGAGGAGCCGTCCGAGTCGCCGTCCGCCGCCGACGCCCAGCACGGCAGCCGACCCGAACCGGCCTCCGCGTGGGGCGCCGACCGCTCCCGGCAGTCCGGCTTCGGCGGCGGCCAGGACCGCCGTGTCTCGTGGGGCGCGCCGCAGGGGGCGCAGGGCGCGGCCCCGCAGGGCGCCCGCGGCGGCGATCCGAGGCTGCCGCACGCCGACCAGCGGACCGACGGGGAGCCCGCCCGCGCCGACGGCACGGACGTCCCCCCGGCCGACCGGGAGGCGCAGGCCGCGGCGGGGGGCAGCACGTTCGTGTTCCGCCGCCCCGCGGGGCAGCCCGGGGGAGGGGCGGCCCCGGCCGGCACCCCCGACGACGGCACGATGACGTTCCGCGCGGTGTCCCCGCGCTCGGGGCCGGGCGCGCAGGGCGGGTCCGGGGGCTCCGGGGGCAGTTCCTCGGGTCCGGGTTTCGGACCGGCGGGTGCGGGTGGCCCGGGCAGCGGTTCGGCGGCTCAGGGGTTCGGCGCGCAGGGCTCGGCGTCGGGGGGCTTCGGTCCGGCCGGGTCCGGGGGCGACTCGGCGGCGTCCGGTTCCGGGGGGCAGGCCGGGGCACCCGGCGGTGGCTTCGGGCCGGCCGGTCCGGGCAGTGGCCCGGCGGCACCCGCCTTCGGCGGCCGGCCCGGTTCGGCGGGCTCCGGCGGGAGCCCGTCGGGACCCGCGTTCGGTGCGCAGGCCGGGCCGACCGGTTCCGGAAGCGGCTCCGCGGGGCCCGGCTTCGGCGCGGGCAAGGCGGCCGCCGCCCGGGCCTCCGCCGCGCAGACAGCGGCCGGGAGCGACGCCGCCCAGGCCTCCGGGGCCGCCCCGACGGCACTGTCCGGACCCCAGGCCGCCCCCACCGTCCCTCCGCAGTCCGGCGGGCCCGGCAGCGCCCAAGCCCCCGCCTCCTCCGCGCCTCTGAGCCCGGGTCCCGGCGGCGGCCAGTCCTCCTGGGCGCAGCAGGTGCACCGGCTCGCCGGGGCCGGCGGCGGTGACGAACAGCCCGTCGCGCCCTGGAAGCCGCCGGTCGAGGACGTGTTCCAGGCGGCCGCCCGGCGCCAGGCCGAGGCCCGCCCCGCCGGACTCGGCAAGCGGCTCGTCGCCCGACTGCTGGACACCGTCGTCCTCGCAGCCCTCACCGCCACGGCCGCCGTACCGCTCGGCACCAAGGCGATCGACCACGTCGAGGAGAAGATCGACGCGGCCAAGCTCTCCGGCGAGACGGTCACGGTCTGGCTGCTCGACGGCACCACCTCGGTCTACCTCGGCATCATCCTGGCCGTCCTGCTGCTCGCCGGCGTCCTGTGCGAGGTGCTGCCCACCGCCAAGTGGGGCCGCACCCTCGGCAAGAAGCTGATGGGCCTCGAAGTCCGGGACATCGAGGGGCACGACTCCCCGGAGTTCGGCGCGGCCCTGCGCCGCTGGCTGGTCTACAGCGTGCCCGGGCTCCTCGTCGTCGGGATCGTCGGTATGGCCTGGTGCCTGTTCGACCGGCCCTGGCGCCAGTGCTGGCACGACAAGGCAGCGCACACGTTCGTGGCGGGCTGAGCTCCCTCGGACGGCCGTCCGCCGGATGCGGAGCCCGGGGGTTCGCGATCGACTCGGGCCATGAGCAGCGAACCGCCCCCCGGCTCCGGTCAGCAGCCCCCGGAAGACGACCCGTTCCGGAAGCGCCCCCCGAACGAGCCGCCCGGGGAAGGCACGGGCTCGCCCTACGGCAGCGAACCACCGCCGTACGGGGGTGGCGGCCCGGGCGGTCCCGGCGGCCCGGGCGGTCCGGGTGACGGCTTCGGAGGCGGCCCCTACGGGGGCGATCCGTACGGTGGCGGTTCCTACCCCACCGACCCCCTCGCCGGCATGCCCCCGCTCGCCGACAGCGGCAAGCGCACGCTCGCGCGCATCCTCGACATGATCCTGGTGGGCGCCGTCGTCTGGTTGCTCACGTGGGGCTTCGACGTCAACGAGTACGACGTGGACAGCGACCGCATCGAGGTCGGCAAGTCGTTCTGGCAGTCGGGGATCGCCGCCGTCCTCTACATCGCCTACGACACCGTCCTGACCGCGAGGACCGGCCAGACCCTCGGCAAGAAGTTGCTGCACATGCGCGTGGCCAACCTGGACAACGGTGCGACGCCCTCCGTGCAGAACGCCCTGGCGCGCGCGGCGGTGCTGTGGATCCCGTTCGCCTTCTGCTGCGCGTGCATCTGGACCGCGATCTGCGGCGGCTGGAGCTTCTTCGACCGGCCCTACAAGCAGGGCCTGCACGACAAGGCGGCCAAAACGGTCGTGGTCAGCACCGATTGAGGCGCAAAACGATCAACGGGGTGCGGCGGGCGGTCAGGAGGCCGCCCGTTCGCGTACCGGCTCCGGGGCGGGTGCCGGGACCGAGGCCCGTACCGGTTCCCGGGGCGAGGGCTGGTGCACCGCGGCAGGGCGCTTCCCGGACGCCGGCACCGTCATGGCGACCAGCAACCCGAGGGCGAGCGCCGCGAGGGCGATGACCGCGATCCCCGCGCCCGAACTCGTCTGGGACAGCAACAGCATGGCGAGGGTCGAGAAGATCACGGTGCACGAACCGTAGGCGAGCTGTGCGGCAGTCGGACGGGGCATGGCCATCATGTCCTCGAATGTGGGGTCCACGGGGTGTCGGCCCGGCATTCCGCCGGCTTGAGGGCGTTCCGCCGAACGACATTCTCTCGGGCAGGGTGCCCGACCGGAACCGGCGGTAAGCGTGACCTAATCAACAAGGGCGGTGCACAGGGGGCGCACGGAGTCATGACGTCCACGTAGTGGACATGTGCACGCGCCCGCACGGCCGGTGGGGAGGGTGGGGCAACCGTTTGGTTGTCCGTAAAACGAACATTGCCTCCGCATAGTGCACTTGACCTGTCCAAGTCAAGGTCTGTCTTTTCTTCTAAACCTCTAGTCAAATGTCGTCACTTGACTACACGCGTTGATCACGCGCGCGCGGACTTCCACGACCGGGACCCCGCCTGCCGCGCGCCCGAACGCGGGGGAGGATCTCAAGTGACCAGTAGACCCTGGACGTTCAGAGCGGCTGCCATCGGTGTCGCGCTCGCCGCCGCCACCGCCTCGACCTACGGTGTGGCCCAGGCCGAGGACGCCTCCGCTCCCAGGTCCACCACCGTGGACCGGCACGACCCGGCCGAGCGCGACCACGCCGAGCACGACCTCGAAGGCCCGCTGAGCAAGACTCAGGAGGCCCAGCGCGAGGAAGCCCTGAAGCAGGTCATATCGGGCGATGCCACGGTCAAGAACCGTGACGGCTCGAAGGTCGTGCAGCTGAAGAGCAAGAAGGGCAAGAGCAAGTACGTCGAGCTCGGCCGCGAGAAGACCGACAAGATCTTCACGATCCTGGTCGAGTTCGGCGACCAGACCGACAGCCGCTACGGCGGCACCCCGGGCCCGCTGCACAACCGAATAGCCAAGCCCGACCGCACCAAGGACAACTCGACGGCCTGGCAGGCGGACTACAACCAGCAGCACTTCCAGGACCTGTACTTCGGCACCGGCAAGGGTGTCGAGTCGATGAAGAAGTACTACGAGAAGCAGTCCTCGGGCCGCTACTCCATCGAGGGCGAGGTCTCGGACTGGGTCAAGGTCCCCTACAACGAGGCCCGTTACGGCTCCAACAAGTGCGAGCCCGACAACTGCGCCTGGTACGCGGTCGCCGACGGCGTGAGCGCCTGGGTCTCCCAGCAGAAGGCGGCTGGGAAGACCGACGCGCAGATCAAGGCCAAGCTCGCCGAGTACGACCAGTGGGACCGCTACGACCACGACGGCGACGGCGACTTCAACGAGCGCGACGGCTACATCGACCACTTCCAGGTCGTGCACGCCGGTGAGGACGAGTCCGCCGGTGGCGGCGCCCAGGGCGAGGACGCGATCTGGGCCCACCGCTGGTACGCGTTCGGCACCGACGCCGGTGCCACCGGCCCCGAGGACAACAAGCTCGGCGGCACCCCGATCGGCGACACCGGCATCTGGGTCGGCGACTACACCATCCAGCCGGAGAACGGCGGACTCGGCGTCTTCGCCCACGAGTACGGCCACGACCTCGGCCTGCCGGACCACTACGACACCAACGGCGGCGAGAACTCCACCGGCTTCTGGACCCTGATGTCCTCCGGCTCCTGGCTGGGCACCGGCAAGGACACCATCGGCGACCTGCCCGGCGACATGACCGCCTGGGACAAGCTGCAGCTGGGCTGGCTCGACTACGCCACCGCCAAGGCCGCGACGAAGTCGAAGCACAAGCTGGGCGTCGCCGAGTACAACACGAAGAACAAGCAGGCCCTCGTGGTCGAACTGCCCAAGAAGCGGGTCACCACCGAGATCGTGGCGCCCGCGCAGGGCGCGAACCAGTGGTGGAGCGGCAGCGGCAACGACCTCGCCAACACGCTGACCCGCTCCGTCGACCTCACCGGCAAGGCGTCGGCCGCCCTCACCCTCGACGGCTGGTACGACATCGAGGCGAACTACGACTACCTCTACGCCGAGGCCTCGACCGACGGCGGCGCCAACTGGACCGCCCTCGACGGCACCGTGGACGGCCAGCCGCTCCCGCGCGACGGCAGCGACAAGCCCGCCCTGACCGGCTCGGCGGACGCGCACAAGAAGCTGGCGTACTCCCTCGACGCCTACGCCGGCAAGAAGGTCGACCTGCGCTTCCGCTACCAGACCGACGGCGGTCTGGCGCTGAAGGGCTTCACGGCCGACCGGATCACCGTCACCGCCGACGGCACCGCCCTCTTCTCCGACGACGCGGAGAGCGCGGACGCGGCCTGGACGGCGAAGGGCTTCTCCCGCATCGGCGCGGCGATCACTGACGACTACGCCCAGTACTACATCGCCGAGAACCGCCAGTACGTGTCGTACGACAAGACCCTCAAGGTCGGCCCGTACAACTACGGCTTCCTGACCACGCGTCCGTCCTGGGTGGAGCACTACGCGTACCAGAACGGCCTGCTGATCTGGAAGTGGGACACCTCCCAGAAGGACAACAACACCAGCCAGCACGAGGGCAAGGGGCTGCTCCTCCCGATCGACTCCCACCCGACGGCGCTGAAGTGGTCCGACGGCACGCTCATGCGCAACCGCATCCAGTCCTACGACTCGCCGTTCAGCACGTACCGCACGGACGGCATCACGCTGCACAACGCGGACGTCGCGACGAAGATCCCGTCCTCCAAGGGCGTCCCGGTCTTCAACGACCACACGAGCACGTACTACGACGAGTCCAACCCCCGCGCCGGCGTCAAGATCACTGACACCAACACCAAGATCAAGATCGTCAAGGAGGCCAAGGACGGCTCCACGATCTCGCTCGAGGTCGGCCCCGCGGTGAAGTAGACGGCGTTTTACCAGGTCAGAGCATGATCGGCGGGACCCCCTGGCGGGTCCCGCCGATCCGTGTTTAGGTGCGTCCTGTGGCTCTCTTATTGACACCGTCGATCACGGGGATGTGACTGCATGGCCGCAGGAGGTTTCTGCAAGCTGCCGAACGGCACGGTGGTGGTGGCGTTGAACCTGCCCAGCCCCGCCGCCGACGGACCCGGCAGCGTCCGCGTGCTCGTCCACTCCCAGAACCGTGCGCGGGCCCTGACCAGGCTGCGCAACCTGGGCCTGCGGGCGGTCTACCTGCGGGGCAACGCCGCCCCGCCGAGCCCGGACGAGATCACGGCGGTCCTGCACCACCCGGACGGGCTGATATGGCGCACGGCCCCCGACAACGGTGTCGTGGGCAGCCCCGAGCTGGTCCAGGAGCTGTGGCGACCGATCAGGGCACTGCTGAGGCGCCCGACGGCGCAGACGTAGCGACGCCGGCGCGGGCCACCGCGGCTGTGGCGGTGACCCGCGTCCGGGTCGCTTCCCCGGCCGGCCGGTGCCGGCGCTCTCGCCGGCGCCGCCGCCCGTGCTACTTCTTGCGCTGCTTGGCGCTCTCCTTGGCGGCGGCCACCGCGGCCGCCTTCTTCAGGTCGGGGACCGTCGTGGTGAACTTGCCCGGGCGGGTCCCGCCCGAGCTCTTGCGCATCTTCTCGGCCTCGGCCGCGGTCAGCGCCACGATGTTGGCAGAGGCCGGCTGGACGGTGCCCTTGCCGAGGACGAACACGCCCTGGTTCCCACCGACGGGGATCCAGAACGTGGGCACCGAGGTGATGCCCGGGTGGTCCCCCGCGGCGAGCTGCGTCAGGTAGAGGGCGTACTGCTTGCCCACGCTGATCGGCGTGGTGCCCTCCATCGACACGGCGTCGGTGTCGATGTTGCCGACGACGATCTCGTCACCCTCGCTGACGCCGAAGCCGCGCTTCATCATTCCCGAGACCCGCACCTTCAGGAACACCATCGGCATGCACTGGGCGTCACCCGGAGGGTCGCCCGCGATCCCGGACGGAGTCGCCGTGGGGTCGGGCACACTGCTGGCCGACGGGTCGGGGTTGGTGTCGACACTGTCCGCCGCGGTCGGGTCGACGGTCGGCTCGGTGGTGGGCTCGCCGCCCTCGTCGCACTCCTTGGTCTGCACGCTCAGCACGGCGCCCGTGATGGCGATGTCCGAGACGGTGGTGACCTCCTCGGCGCTGGCGTACTGGGCGTAGTCCGCCTCCACGTGGTCCCGGCCGGCGCCCTGGGACGACGACGACCCGGGGCCCGAGCAGGCGGTGAGGCAGGCGAGGGCCAGGCCGACGGCTGCGGCGGGCACGCGCATGGTCTTCTTCATGTTTTCCTCGCTCGCCGTCAGTACTTCGCCTTGACGCCCTGGACGTCGTCGTACCAGGGCCCGTCGCCGCCGCAGCCGAACTTCCCTTCGCCCTGGCGCATGACGGCCGGGCCGGGGTTGGAGCAGGTCAGGGAGGTGTGGTTGAGGCCGTAGGCGTGGCCCAGTTCGTGCTCGGCCACGATCTTCTTCTGGCGGGCGGACAGGCCCCCCATGGTGCGCGTGTTGAAGGAGATCTGGATCTCGTCGTAGAGCCAGTAGCCGGCGGTGCAGCCCTTCCACGTCGCGCGCGCCCAGTCGCTCCAGGCGTAGGACTTGTCGCGTACCTCGATCTGGGGGTCGCCGTTGCTCTTCTCGTACCGGAAGAAGCCGGGGGCGCTGGTGTCGTCCCAGCGGCCCTGGGCGCTGTTGAAGGCGTTGTAGTAGGTGCTGCTCACGTCGTAGTAGCGGTACGAGATCGGGTCGTTGCCGCCCACGCCCCAGAACGAGCCGCACAGGTGCGTGTACGCCTGCGCGGGAGCGGCTGTGGTGAAGTGCGCGGCGAGAAAGCCGGTGCACAGCAGGAAGACCTGCAGCAGGCGTATGTATGCCGATCGTCTGCGCTTTCCGCGCGTCCGTAGAGCCGTCGCCATCGATGTGACTCCTGAACAGTCCTCGAAGGAATGGGTGTATTGCGGATGTGAATGCTCGAGGAACGGCGCCATTTCGGGCGCGCCTGTAGAAGCCGGATTTCTCGTACGGCTGACGATCTTCCCCCGTCCCCCTGGCTGCGCAGATAGTACACAGCTCCTTCACTTTATGACCATGGACCATTCGGGAAGAATGCGCGGCGGTCCGGGCAGGAGAACGATGCGGAATGCAAATAATCCACTTGTGAAGATGGGGCAATAAGGATTAGCAAAAAGGGGCGAAAGTCCAGAACAATGCATGAAAAAGGCCGGGCAAAGCGCCCTGAGGCGCCTTGCCCGGCCGGCCGGTGAACGGCCTAGACGACGGGCTTGCCGGAAAGCTCGACCCCGGCCTTGCGCATCTCCTCGACAGCCCGCTCCGTGGTCTGCTCGGCCACCCCCGCGGTCAGGTCGAGCAGCACCTGCGTACGGAAGCCCTCCCGTACGGCGTCCAGCGCCGTGGCCTTCACGCAGTGGTCCGTGGCGATGCCGACCACGTCGACCTCGGTGACCTCACGCGAGCGCAGCCAGTCGGCCAAGGGCGTGCCGTTCTCGTCCGCGCCCTCGAAACCGCTGTACGCCGCCGAGTACGCCCCCTTGTCGAACACCGCGTCGATCGAACCGGAGGCGACGGCGGGGGCGAAGTTCGGGTGGAAGCCGACGCCCTCCGTGCCGGCGACGCAGTGCGCGGGCCAGGAGCGGGCGTAGTCCGGGTTCGTGGAGAAGTGGCCGCCGGGGGCGATGTGGTGGTCGCGGGTGGCCACGACGTGCTGGTAGCCGGCCCCGGCCGCCTGCCCGATCAGTTCCGTGACGGCGGCGGCCACGTCGGCACCGCCGGACACCGCGAGGCTGCCCCCTTCACAGAAGTCGTTCTGCACATCCACGACGATCAAGGCGCGGCGCATGGTCGGTGTCCTTCGGCTATGAGGTCGGCAAGCCCGGCCGGTGAACCACCGAGCCTATTGACAGAGGGGAGGGGACGGGAGGGGGCACGGTTCGGCGCGTCACGGCACACCGCATTTAGCTACCCGAGGTCTCGTGCAGGTACTCCGTGGGAAGGACGGGCTCCCCGCGCGAGAGCTGTGTGGCCGACATCGGCAGACCCGCGCGCGCCCTCGTGTGCCGCTCGCGCGCCGCGTCCAGGGGCTCGCGCGCCACCACCTCGCCCCCCTTGACCAGCTCGACCAGCAGCTGCCGGTCCGCGAGCTCGGCCGGCACCGGCCCGGTACCGATCACCTCGGCCTCGGCGACCCCGTACGAGTCCGGCCGCCGCGCGGCCCACTTGCGCCCGCCGACCGACGTCTTGCCGCCGCTGGACTTCTTCGCCACGGCCACCAGCGGTGCCTTCGGGTCGGTGGACTCGGCCCGTGCGACCAGCTTGTAGACCATCGAGGAGGTGGGGTGGCCGGAGCCGGTCACCAGCTGCGTCCCGACGCCGTAGCGGCTGACCGCCGAAGAGCGGCTGGCCCGTTACCACGACGTGGCCGCAG
>NZ_JBEOXI010000016.1:0-57724 GCF_040296465.1 Streptomyces sp. NPDC002130 | reverse complement strand
CAGGGCAGGAAGTCACGGGCGCGGCGGTGGGCGGCGCCCGCGCCGAGGGAGACCACCGAACGGCCAGCGGGAGCGAAACGGGCGACGACGACGAGGGCACCGCCGCCCCGGGCGAGAGCAGCGCCGAGACGTTCCTGGGCGGTGGTCAGCCGCCGGGAGCGGGAGATCGCGCGGTCCAGGCGGGCGCCGCCGCGCCAGGCGAGGCGGTAGGCGGCCAGGTCACCCAGGACGGAGGCGGCGGCCGCGCAGAGGGTCAGGGTGAGGATGTCGGGCACGTCGGTCGCGGTGCTCGCTGCCGCCGCCGTGGCCGCCGTGATCACCAGGACACCGCTGGGCAGCACCGGCAGGAACACGTCGAGCAGGACGGACAGAGCCACCACCGCGTAGATCCATGGGCTGCCGATCGGCAACCCCACCTGCTCCAGCACCGCGACTCCCCGTGATTCCCCCGTGGGCCAGACCGTGCCGCGATGGCGCGGGGGGGGGGAGCGGCAGGAGTGGCCATGACAGCCATAGAGCGTACGCCTGGGGTGTGACGGGCGGTTCACGGGGGGCTCATACGTTCGGTGCGGACTGTTCACCTCGCCTCGGCTTGTCCATGGTTGTCGGCATATGTATGCATGCCATCCGCCTTGGGCTTGGCGGCGGGCCGCCGCAGACGAAACGGCGCCTTCCCCGAGGGGAAGGCGCCGCTGTCGTGTCCGGAGGGCCGGGCTGCTCAGGCGACCACCGGGGTCTGGTCCGCGGAGCGCCGCTCCTGCGTCGAGGTGCGCTTGGCCAGCAGCCGGTCCACGCCGAACGCGCCGGATCCGGTGAAGATCAGCAGGAACATGGCCCAGCAGTACATGGCCGCGCCCTCGCCGCTGTTCTCGATCGGCCACAGGCCCTGGGGCTGGTGGACCTTGAAGTACGCGTACGCCATCGCGCCGGACGAGATGAACGCCGCGATGCGGGTGCCGAGGCCCAGCAGCACCAGGATGCCGCCGACGAGCTCGATCACGGCCGCGTACCAGTTGGGCCAGGCGCCGGTCGCGGCGGTGCCGCCCTTGCCGTCCGCGCCGCCGAGGACGCCGAAGAGCGCGACGGCACCGTGGCAGGCGAACAGCAGGCCGACGACGATCCGGAACAGTCCGAGCGCGTACGGCTGGGCGCCGTTGAGGCGAGCGGTCATGTGGGGGGTCTCTCCTTCGGTTGGCCGGCCCTGGGGAGGCCGGTCGGGGACGGATACCGCGGAGTAACCCACGTTAGGTGCGCCTAATTGATGCTTGCAAGTTCAACATTTGGCCATTGCTTTGCCTCCGGCGGGGGCTCGATCTGGGGCTCAGTCGCACGTAGGACGGCTCTGGCCACCGCATCCGCGTCCGAAAGAGTGACCGAATCCACCCCTGGCCGGGCTCCCGCGGCGGTCACCCAGTGCACGCCTTCTGTCGGCACACCGAACGCGAACCGCCGTGTGTGTGCAACTCCTTGACGATCCATCAGGCGATAGGGACGCGGTGTGACGTCCAACCCCCCTGTCTCATAACCGTCGATGGTGTGCGGGCGGCACCGCCCGCTGCGCAGCAGGCCGGCCAGAAGGGCGTCGGCGGTGTGCCGCAGGTCCGGTTCCGGCAGGCGGGCCTCTATGAGGGTTCTCACACGCACGGCCGACCCCGGTACGTCGGGGGAGTGCGCCACCCAGCCCCCGGCCTCGTCCGTCACCCGCAACCGCGGCCCCAGCACCCGCACCACCCCCGCCTCCACCAGCGCCGCGAGTTCCTCGACGCGGCGGCGCGGCGGGCCGATGGACAGGAACGCGTTGAGCGGGGTGTACCAGCGGTCCAGGTGGTCCCGGCGGGAGGCACCGGCCAGACCCCCGTGGTCGACGATCAGCCGCAGTTCGTTGCGCAGGTCGCGCAGCACGTCCAGCGCCGCCTTCAGTGGGCCGTGCACATTGCCCAGAGCGGCCTGCGCGGCGTCCTCGCGCAGATACGACAGCAGCCAGTCGTCCCACTCGCCGGGGTGCCCGAAGTCCCGCCCGGCGTACGGGCGGGAGATCCGCTCCCAGCACCAGCGGTCGCCGTCCGGCACCCCGAACTCCGCGACCAGCGGTGCCTCGCGGGGATCGCCGTGCGGGACGGCGAGGAAGCGGTCCGCGAACTCCCGCTCGCGCCCCGTGCGGGCCGCAGTCCGCCGGATCAGCGCGCCGTAGTAGACCGTCTCCACCTCCTTCGCCACCAGCGGCCATATCTCCGCCAGGAAATCGGGCGCCTCCCCGGAGGCCGCGCGCTTGCGGAACCCGGCGATCACCTCCGGGGTGAGGACGAGCGGGACGTGCCGGCCGTACGGCCCCTTCGCGTTGTCGCCGCGCGCCTGGTACGGGACGCCGCGCCTGGAACCGGCGAAGAGCCGCGGCTCACGGCCGGAGGGCCGGTAGCGCAGGCCGTCGGCGTCCCGTACGAAACGGCCGCCCCGGCCGGTCGTCAGCAGGGCCGTGTGGTCGAAGAAGTTGAGGCCGAGGCCGCGCAGCAGGACGGGCTCGCCCGCAGGGACGGAGGACAGGTCGACGTCGGCCGGGTTGGCGGGCGGGACGTGGCGCAGGCCGTGCCGCGCGGCGTGGGCCGCGTGCCGCAGCAGGTCCGGGCCTGCGGTCCTCGGCAGATGCCCCTGGGCCAGCACCACCGCGGACAGGCCGGTCAGGGTGCGGCCGTCGTCGAGGGTGAGGGCCTGGCGCTCGCCGGGGGAGTCGTCGAGCCGTACCGCGCGGGCCCGGTGCGTCTCGACCCGTACGGATGGCGGCGCCTGCCGTACCACCTCGGCGAACACCCACTCCAGGTAGCGGCCGTAGTCGGCCCGGGTCGGGTACTCGTCCGGGCCCAGTCTGCCGCCCGCCCACTCGTGCAGGCTCGGACCCGGGCGGATCGGACCCGAGCAGTCCACGCTGTCGTCGGTGAACAGGGTCACCTGGCAGGCCACGGTGTTCATCAGCAGCTCGGGCGACTGGGCGGTGCGCCAGACGCGGCCGGGGCCGGGCGGGTCCGGGTCGATCACATGGACCGTCAGCCGGGCGCCGGGCGGCAGGAGTTCCGGGGCGGAGGCACACAGGCGTTCCAGGACGCTGGTGCCGCGTGGCCCGGCGCCGACCAGGGCGACGGAGACACCCGTGCGTCTCGTGGCCGGTCCAGAACCGTCGGCCGGTCCGTGACCATCGGCCGGTCCGTGACCATCGGCCGGTCGGTGACCGTCGGCCGGCACGGCTTCCTCGGTTTCCTGGGTTTCCTCGTGCGACGCAGACAAGGGTGGGACTCCCGGGCGTGGGGGGCGCGTTCGGCGGTCCGCCGGGCAGGAAGCGGACGGTCCGCCTCATCATGCCGCCGCCGGGGAGGGACACCGGGGTTCGTGGGGAAGGATTGACGGTCGCTGTGGGATGCCTCACGAGCATCACGGGACATCCCCGAGCACAGCACGGCAAACGGGTGGAACAGCCGGGTTACGGGGCAAGCTCGGAGTCCAGCAGTGTCGTCAGGCGGGGCCCCGCCCCCTCGCGGGCCTTGGCCTGCTCCAGCCGCAGCCGGGCGGAGCGGCCCCGCATGGTGAGGGTCATGAGCTGGTTGCCGAACCAGGGGCCGCCCGTCTTGCGCCAGCCGACCGGCGGGCTCGGGAGGCGGCCGTGCCGGGCGAGGCCGCGGCCGAGGCCCCGAGCCATCGCGCTCCAGCCGATGCGGAAGGCCAGCCGCATCGACAGCGGCACCGAGTTGTGGACGGGGGAGCAGACGAGCTGCACGACCCGGGCGTCCGGGCCCCGGCCGGGCCACGAGGGCTCGGCGATGTAGGCGTGGTGCACGTCCCCGGACAGCACGCACACCGTCGCCGGTGCGTCCCGACCCGAGCCCGCCTCGGCGATCAGCGCCGCCAGCCCCGCGAAGGACTCGGGGAACGCCGACCAGTGCTCCAGGTCGGCGGCCCGCCGCACTTTCTCCCCCAACCGCGCCCAGCGCTCGCCGCGTTCGCCGCCGCACAGCGCCGCGTTCCACCCCTCGGCGTCGTGCACCAGGTGCGGCAGCAGCCAGGGCAGCGAGGTGCCGATCAGGAGGTGGTCGTAGGCCTCGGGCCTGTCCAGCACCTGCTCGCGCAGCCAGGCGTCCTCGCCCGGGTCGAGCATCGCGCGCTCGTCCTCGGCGAGGACCCGGGCCGCCCGGCTGTCCACCATCACCAGACGTACCCGCCCGAAGTCGCGCCGGTAGCTCCAGCGGGCCGTGGCCGCGTCGGCGTCGGCCCGGGCGGCGAAGGCGCGCAGCGTGTCGGTGCCGTCGGGAGCCTTGCACACCGCCTCGTACACAGGGTCGGCCGCCAGCTCCTCCAGGGAGAGGTTGCCCAGGTGCTGGTGGACCCAGTACGACATCAGGCCGCTCAGCAGCCGCTCCTGCCACCAGCCGGTGGAGCGCATGTCGGCGAGCCAGGAGGCGGAGGTGTTCCAGTCGTCGATCACGTCGTGGTCGTCGAAGATCATGAAACTGGGCACGGTGGACAGCAGCCAGCGGATGCGCGGGTCGAGCCACGACTCGTAGTAGAGGTGGGTGTACTCCTCGTAGTTGGCGACCCCGCTGCCCGGCCCTTCCTTCAGGTCGCGGCGGGCCGCCAGCCAGCGCTGCGTCGAGTCGGAGGTCTCGTCTGCGTACACCTGGTCGCCGAGCAGCAGCAGGACGTGCGGCCGCTCACCCTCGGGGTCGGCCGCGAGACGGGTGGCGAGGGCGTCCAGGGCGTCCGGGCCGACGGGGTCGTCGCCGCCCGCCGGCGGGGAGGCCCAGCGGCACGAGCCGAAGGCCACGTTGAGGTCGCCCTCCGGGCCCGGCGCGTGGATCGCCGAGGGCGGGAAGGGGGAGCCGGGCAGCGGCCACACCCGGGTGCCGTCGAGGAGCACCTCGTACGTCGTGGTCGTACCGGCCGTGAGGCCCGTCACCGGGACAAGCGCGTAGTGGTGGCCCGCGATCTGGAAGCTGCCGGCCGTGCCACCGGCGCCGTCGGCGCAGCGCACCTCGGCGGTGCACGGACGGCTCGTCTCGACCCACACGGTGGCGGACGAGCCGTCGGTGTACCTCAGCAGCGGTCCGAGGCGCAGTGCGCTCATGTCGTTCCCCTCTCCGTCGCCCCGTACGGTACGGAACGACGGAGGTCAGCGGGGAGGTTCCGACACGACATCAGCGTGTCAGCAGCTCGCGAGGTAGTTCTGCAGCGCGGACTTCTCGGCCGAGTCGACCGACAGGCCGTAGTAGTACTTCACCTGCACCCAGGCGCGGACGTAGGTGCAGCGGTACGTCGTCCGGGAGGGCATCCAGGTGGCCGGGTCCTGGTCGCCCTTGGCCTGGTTGACGTTGTCGGTGACCGCGATGAGCTGCGGGCGGGTGAGGTCGTTGGCGAACGACTGGCGGCGGGACGTCGTCCAGGAGTCGGCGCCGGAGTCCCAGGCCTCGGCCAGCGGGACCAGGTGGTCGATGTCGACGTCGGAGGCGGCGGTCCAGGTGGCGCCGTCGTAGACGGAGTACCAGCTGCCGCTGGTGGCGGCGCAGGAGGAGTCCTGCTGGACGTTGGTGCCGTCGCGCTTGAGGACGACCTCGCGGGTGTTGCAGGCGCCGGACTGGGTGATCCAGTGCGGGAAGAGGTCGCGGTCGTAGCCGGTGCGGTCCTCGGGCGCCACGGTGAGCGAGGCGAGGTAGGTGCGGGCGGTGGCGGCGCTCACGGGGGTGGGGAGGGCGGCGGAGGCCGTGGGGGCGTTGAAGAGGGCCACGGAGGATATGAGCGCGGTGGCCGCCGCGGCGAGACTCAGCCGTCGACGCGCGTAGAACCTGGGCATGCGAACTCCCTGGGGAGAGGGGGGTGTTGGCTTGCGAGCGAGGGAATGCTCGCGCTGCCGTGTGACGCACAGATGTGCGTCCGGTGAGAAGTTAGTGACGCGGCCATGACATGACAAGATTCAAGGCGGAACTTTTCACTCCAGGCGCTTCCCGTACCATGGACGGCGCAGAAGGGGAGTAGCTCTTCGCCGGACCGTCGACATACTGCTCAGCCCGCCTGAGCCGGCGCCCGGAGGCCGGTCCTTTCCCGGACCTGCCAGCGAGACCTTCGGCAAAGCAGTGCACGCCCGTGCCCCCGGCACGGGTACCGATGTGCTGCCGTGCCGAGGTGTCGCGTGCGAAGGTCCAGCACTCTCGGTGGGGCAGCCCCGACCGATTGAGGAACCCTTGATCAGCCTGACCGTGACGGCCGTCGTCTTCGGCGTCGTCTTCCTCGCAGAACTGCCGGACAAGACCGCCCTCGCCGGCCTCGTCCTCGGCACCCGCTACCGCGCCTCCTACGTCTTCGCCGGTGTGGCCGCCGCCTTCGCGCTGCACGTCGCGCTCGCCGTCGCGGCCGGCAGTGTGCTGACGCTGCTGCCGCACCAGATCGTGCAGGCCCTCACGGGCGTGCTCTTCCTGGGCGGGGCCGCGGTGCTGCTGCTCAAGAAGGGCGAGGAAGAGGAGGAGGTCCGCAAGCCGGAGAACCAGTCCTTCTGGAAGGTCTCGGGTGCCGGGTTCATGCTCATCCTGGTCGCCGAGTTCGGTGATCTGACCCAGATCATGACCGCGAACCTGGCCGCCCGCTACGACGACCCGCTCTCCGTCGGCCTGGGTGCGGTGCTCGCGCTGTGGGCCGTGGCCGGGATCGGCATCGTCGGCGGAAAGGCCCTGATGAAGAAGGTGCCGCTGCGGCTGATCACGCAGATCGCGGCGCTGGTGATGCTGGCGCTCGGGCTGTGGAGCCTGTGGGAGGCCGTGACCGGATGACCCGGGCGGGCTGAACAGGGGGTGAACGTTCGGTGGGGGCCCCTGGCGCGAAGCCGGACTTGTTTTGTACCGTGGAGAAACAAAGTGGCCTCCGCCCGTTTTCCCTGACCGGCGGGCGGGGCCGCCTTGTCCCCCCGGGGCCTGCCGGTCGCGATCCGTCGTCAGCCCCTCTCCCGCGCTGTAACGCGCCCCGAGCCCTGGAGCTGCCGATGACGGCCACCGCCGTGCTCACCGCCCGCGCCCTCCTGCTGGACATGGACGGCACCCTCGTCAACTCCGACGCCTCGGTCGAGCGCGTCTGGCGGCGCTGGGCCGAGCGCCACGGGCTGGACGGGGACGAGGTCATGAAGGTCGTGCACGGCCGGCAGGGCTACGCCTCCATGGCGCTGCTGCTGCCCGACCGGCCGATGGAGCAGAACCACGCCGACAACGCCCGGATGCTCGCCGAGGAGACGGCCGACACCGACGGTGTCGTCGCGATCCCCGGGGCGCCGGAGTTCCTGGCCTCGCTGCGGGGGCTGCCGCACGCGCTGGTGACCTCCGCCGACGTGCCGCTCTCGACGGCGCGGATGGCCGCGGCCGGTCTGGAACTGCCCGGGGTGCGGGTGACGGCGGAGTCCGTCGGGGCGAGCAAGCCCGACCCCGAGGGGTTTCTGAAGGGCGCCGCCGAGCTGGGGATCGCTCCCGCCGACTGTGTGGTGTTCGAGGACTCCGGAGCCGGGATAGCGGCCGGCCGCGCCGCCGGGATGACGGTGGTCGGCATCGGTGCCCGGGCCGCGGCCCACGAGCCGGACGTCGTGGTGGAGGACCTCACGACGGTGCGTGTGGAGGCCGGCGCCGACGGGACGATCCGGCTGCACATCGGGTGAACCCCGGCCGCCGGCTCACTCGGGCGGCGCGGGCGCACCCGTCACGTGGGCGGCGATGACGCGCGCGCACTCCAGGGACTCGGCGTGCGTCGTGTCCACCTCCACGTCGTAGCTCAGGCCCTCGTGCACGACCCGGGCCTGTGACGCGGCCATGCCCCTGACCCGGTCTCCCCGGGCGATCTCGCGGCCCGCGGCGACCTCGGCGTCGCACCGGACGCCGACCCAGAGCACGTCGAGTCCGGCGAGGGCCTTCTCCCACCGCTGCCGGGACGCCGTGCCCCCGAGGAAGACGTCGTCGACGATGATCCCGGCGCCGGCGCGGGCCATGGCGGCGATGCCCTCGGTCCAGGCCGCGTCCAGAGCCCGGAACTCCGCGCCCACGCTCACGCCGCCGTCCGCCGCGAACGTGATGCCGCCGTCCGAGTCCCGCAGCCTCGCGGGCAGTGCGTCGACGAACGAGTCGACACCGAAGGCCAGCCACGGATCGGGCAGGACCTGTTGCAGGCACCGGACGATCCCGGACTTGCCCGAGCTCGAACCGCCGTTGAGAACGATCACCTGAGTAGTCACGGGGTCACGGTAGGACGCCCGGGCCGGTCACGGCTCCCGGGTTTCCGACTCCAGCTTGGCCCGGGTTTCCGGGTCGTAGACGCCGAGGTCGTCGCTCTGGATGCCGCGTGACCACTGGTAGGTGCGGACCGCTTCCTGGAGGCGGTCGTCGAAGGTGCCGTCGGTGTCGTCGTCGTAGAGGTACAACTGGCGCAGGCGGAGCTGGAGTTCGGTGACCTCCGGGCCGCTGTCGCCGAGGCGCAGGACGGCCGGGCCCTTGTTCTGGCGGGAGTTGTCCGGAGGTGCCTGTCCGGTGCCGGTCGCCGATGCCGACGGCTGCGATGCCGACGGGGACGGCGACTGCGACGGGCTCGCCGAGGCGCTCGGCTCGGACGGCGACGGTGAGGCGGACGGGCTCGCGGTGCGGGACGGCGACGGCCGCGGTGCCGCCGGGGCCGGCTCAGCCGCAGAGGCGCTGCCCGCCGGGGGTGTGGATGCCGCGCTGCTCGACGGGGCGTCCGGCACGCTCGCGCGGATGTCGTCCGGCAGCGCGGTGTCCCGGGAGGGGCTCTCGTAGGAGAACAGCCCACTCGCGTACCCGGCCGCCGCGACGACGGCGACACAGGCACCGGCGGCGGCGAGCAGCAGGGTGCGCCGCCGCCCGGGCCTCCGCGCGCCGGTCCCACCCGCGTCCGGCGCGCCGCGGTCCGCCCGCGCCGTTCCGTCGAACAGGCGCAGGTCGGTGACGCTCGGTTCGGTCGGGGCGGGCGCCGGGGGCGTCGGGCCCATCGAGACGGTGGCGGCCGGAAGCACGGCGGTCGCGTCCGGGTCGACCGGGCGCAAGGGCATCGTGGCGTCGGCGGGGGTGGGCGGCGGAGCGGCACTCCCGACGGGCGCCGACTCCGCATGCCGCGGCGAGGCGGTGGTGCCTGTGGTCATGTGCGGGGGCGAGGCGGTGGTGCCCGATTCCGCGTGCCGCGGCGAGGCGGTGGTGCTCGTGGCCGTGTGCGGGGGCGAGGCGGTGGTGCCCGATTCCGTGTACCGCGGGGAGGCGGTGGTGCCTGTGGCCGTGTGCGGGGGCGAGGCGGTGGTGCCCGATTCCGTGTACCGCGGGGAGGCGTTGGTGCCTGTGGCCGTGTGCGGGGGCGAGGTGGTGGTGCCTGTGGCCGTGTGCCGCGGCGAGGCGTTGGTGCCTGTGGCCGTGTGCGGGGGCGAGGCGGTGGTGCCCGATTCCGTGTGCCGCGGGGAGGTGGTGGTGCCTGTGGCCGTGTGCGGGGGCGAGGCGGTGGTGCCCGTCTCCGCGTGCCGGGGCGCGGCTGCCTCGGCCGTCGGTTCCCGACCCGGGGCAGGCGGTGATGCCTGGGCGGGGCGGGGCCCGGCATCGCCGTCCGCGTCGGCGGCGCTCGGGGTGTCCACGAGCGGGTCGGCCGGGGGTGCAACGGGCGGCGTCGTCGTGGCCGGGTCGATCTCCACGTACGGGCGGATCCGCAGCGGGTCGAAGTCCTCCGCTGCCGCCGCCTGGGCCGTGCGGGCGTCGCGCAGGGCCTCGGCGGCTCGGTGTGTGCAGGCGCAGGCGGGGGTGTTGTCCCGCTGTCTGGGCGCGCCGCACTCCGGGCACGGGTGGCCGTTCGGCGGTTCCACGCGTTCCTCCCTCCCCTCGCGAACTCCAGAGATTATCCAGATCTTCTCCACAGTGCGGTCGGGGAGCCCCCGGAAGCGCGGCTTCCAAAAGGGCCCGGCAGGCCATAACAGGTCACAGCGGTCAGGATGGAAAAAGTCACAGGAGACGCGGGAGGTCGGATGGCCGAGGACGGGAACGCCACCACGCTGACGCCCCAGGGCGCGGCCCCTCGGGAGCAGGTGCCCGGGAACGTCCTGGTCTCCATCGGCGCCCTGCTCCTCGGCATGCTGCTCGCCGCCCTCGACCAGACCATCGTGGCGACCGCGCTGCCCACGATCGTCAGCGATCTCGGCGGTCTGGATCACCTCTCCTGGGTGGTCACCGCGTATCTGCTGGCCGCGACCGCCGCCACCCCCCTGTGGGGCAAGCTCGGCGACCAGTACGGGCGCAAGAGACTTTTCCAGACGGCGATCGTGATCTTCCTGGCCGGTTCCGCGCTGTGCGGGGCCGCGCAGGACATGGGCCAGCTGATCGCGTTCCGGGCCCTGCAGGGGCTCGGCGGCGGCGGGCTGATCGTGCTGTCGATGGCCATCGTCGGCGACCTCGTGCCCCCTCGTGAACGCGGCCGCTACCAGGGCCTGTTCGGGGCCGTCTTCGGCGCGACCAGCGTGCTCGGACCGCTGCTCGGCGGCCTGTTCACCCAGCATCTGAGCTGGCGCTGGGTGTTCTACGTCAACCTGCCCGTCGGCGTCGTGGCGCTCGCCGTGATCGCGGCCGTCCTGCACATCCCGCGCCGGGCGCAACGACACGTCATCGACTACCTCGGCACCTTCCTCATCGCCGCCGTCGCCACCTGCCTGGTGCTGGTCGCCTCACTCGGCGGGACGACCTGGGCATGGGGGTCCTGGCAGATCGTCGGCCTCGCCGTGCTGGGCGTCGTCCTCGCCGTCGCCTTCGTGGCCGTCGAGCAGCGGGCCGCCGAACCCGTCCTGCCGCTCATACTGTTCCGGGTACGCACCTTCACGCTCGCCGCCGTGATCAGCTTCGTCGTCGGGTTCGCCATGTTCGGCGCCATGACCTATCTGCCGACCTTCCTCCAGGTCGTGCAGGGCATCAGCCCGACCATGTCCGGTGTGCACATGCTGCCGATGGTGCTGGGCCTGCTGCTGGCCTCGACGGCCTCCGGGCAGATCGTCAGCCGGACCGGCCGCTGGAAGGTGTTCCCGATTCTCGGCACCGGCATCACCACACTCGGGCTGCTCCTGCTCCATCAGCTCGACGAGCACTCCTCCACCGCCGAGTTGAGCGGCTACTTCTTCGTCTTCGGACTCGGGCTCGGCCTGGTGATGCAGGTCCTCGTGCTCATCGTGCAGAACGCCGTCCCCTACGAGGACCTGGGCGTGGCCACCTCCGGCGCGACCTTCTTCCGCTCCATCGGCGCCTCGTTCGGCGTCGCCGTCTTCGGCACGGTCTTCGCGGGCCGGCTCGGCGACCAGCTCACCGACGCCTTCCGGGGTGCGCAGCTGCCGCCCGGCACCTCCGTGGACACGCTGGAGGCCGACCCGCGGGGCATCGCCGCCCTGCCGTCCGGCCTGCGCCCGCCGGCCCTGCACGCCTACGCCGTCTCCATCACGGACGTCTTCCTGTACGCCGCCCCCGTCGCACTCCTCGGCTTCGTGCTGGCCTGGTTCCTGAAGGAGGACCGGCTGCGCGGCTCGGTCACCGCACCCGACGCCAGCGAGACCCTCGCCAGCAACCCCGTGGAGCGGTCCTCGTACGACGAGGTGTGCCGGGCGCTGTCGGTGCTCGGCACCCGCGCGGGGCGGCGTGAGATCTACCGGCGGATCACCGCCCGGGCGGGCTACGACCTGCTGCCCGCGACGAGCTGGCTGCTGCTGCGGATGCGGCGCTACGGCTCCGTGGAGCCAGGAGTGCTCGCCGACACCATGCCCGTGCCCCTGACCGTGATCATGGAGGCCGCCCGGCAGGCCGAGGAACGCCGCCTCGCGGTACGCCGGGGCATCGACATGGTCCTGACCGACAAGGGACGCGAGGTCGCCGCCCGGCTGGCCGAGGCCCGCGAGGAGTCACTCGCCGAGCTGCTCGGCGACTGGTGGGGGCCGGACCGGCCGGCCGACCTGGAGCAGCTGGTGCGGGAGCTGAACAGCGAACTGTGCGGATCGCGGCGCGAGCGGCCTTACCGGTTGCGCTCCTCGCAGGAGCCGGCCTGAGGTCGGGTCAGTTCCTTGCGGAACCAGTGCTCCGCGTACCGGTCGTCGTTGTGCGGGCCGGTCTCCGTGTAGCCGAGGCGGGCGTAAAGGCCGCGGGCCTCGACGAGATCGCCGCGGGTGTCGAGGATCATCCGGGTGGCGCCGAGCGCGCGTGCGGCGTCCTCGGCGGCCCGGACCAGGAGCGGCGCGCCGCCCCGGCCGCGCATCGCCTCGTACAGGAACACCCGCGTGAGCTCGGCGGTCGTGCCGTCCAGCAGACGTACGCCCGCGCTGCCGGCCGGCTCGCCGCCATACCGGGCGACGAGCAACCGGCCGTCGGGCGGCGCGAGATCGACACCCGGCTGGGCGGCGATCTCCCGCTCCAGCTCGGCCGGGTCGGTCCGGCGCCCCTCGTGCAGCAGGTACCAGCGGTCGCTGACCTCGGTGTAGTACGCCCGCCACAGGGCGGCGGCGACGGGTGAGTCATACGGTTCCGGCGTCACGGTCCACATCACGAACCGCATTCTCCGCAGCCGCCCCACCGGACACGCAACCGAATACTTCCGGCCACCTGTTCGCGCCCGGTGCGGCCGGGCGCCGTTTGGAGACGGGCTTCGGGGCTACCCGACGGGCGAACCGGCTCGCGAGGAGAGCCGGTTGGGCGAGAACCCGGAAGGCATTCATGTCCACTGGCCTGATCATTGCTCTGATCGTGATCGCGGCGGTCGTCATCATCGCGGCCGTCATGACCCTGCGCGCCCGCGGGCCTCGGCGGGGCCCGAGCCTGAAGCGGCGCTTCGGACCCGAGTACGACCGGGCCGTCGCCCGGCACGACGGTGACGCCAAAGCGGCCGAGCGCGAACTGACCGAGCGCGTGCAGCGCCACGGCGATCTGCGCGAGCGGTCGCTGGAGCCGGCGCAGCGCGAGCAGTACGAGGCGCGCTGGACGGCCGCTCAGGAGCGGTTCGTCGACTCGCCGCGCGATGCCGTCGCCGAGGCGGACCGGCTGCTCGCCGAGCTCGCCGGTGTCCGCGGCTTCCCGGACGGCGGGCAGTACGAGGAACAGCTGGCCGCGCTGTCCGTGCACCACGCCCACCACGTGGACGGCTACCGGCGCGTGCACCGCGCGGCGCATCTGCGCGCGGAGGACGCCCGCGACGGCGGCCAGGGCACGGAAGACATGCGTGAGGCCATGGTGGCGGCCCGCGCCCTGTTCGAGGAGCTGGTGAAGCCGGTCCGCCACGACGGCGGCGGCCACACCGGCGGACGGCACGACAGCGGCCGCGAGCGCGCCGCTCTGAACGGCGGCCGCAAGGCCCCGGCCCGCGGCGGGCACCTGCCGTGGGCGATGAACCGACGTCAGGCGAAGGAGAGTTGAGGTAAATGGCCGACATGACCCGACCGCCCGGCGACCAGACGCCGGCCGCCCCGGACGCCCGCGGCGAGAGCGCCCTGGGCACCGGCCACCGCACGACCGCGCGGGACACGGGCCGTCACGAGACCGCCCGGGGCCCGGAGCAGCCCCACGGCGCCGGCCCAGACCTCGGAACGGACCGCGCAGTCACGCCCGGGCCCGACACCGACCGCGCCGTGGCGCACGGCACCGACGCGGACCGCGCCGTGGCGCACGGCACCGATGTGCCCGGCACGGACCGGCGCGGGGACCGGCATGACACGGATCGGTACGACTCGGACCGGCCCGACGCGGACCTGCTGGGGTCCGGAGCGCGCCGCGGCGACCACGGCACCGGCCCCGACAAGGTCGGCTCCGCCAAGAACCGGGCCGGCCTCCTCGCCCATGAGGAGTGCGACAAGCTCGGCTCGCAGCTGCAGCACGCCGTCGCCGGGTTCGTCGACGGGCCCAGGGCCGCCGTCGAGGAGGCCGACCACGTGCTGGAGGAGATCGCGGCCCGCTTCACCGAGGCCGTGACGCAGCGCCGCCGCACCCTGCGCCACTCCTGGCAGTCCGTGGAGGGCGGCGAGAGCAGGTCCGTGTCGTCGGCCGACACCGAGCAGCTCCGCCTGGCCCTCAAGGACTACCGCGAGCTGGCCGAACGGCTGCTGCACGTGTGAGCCGGGGGAGATCCCCCGGTCACCGGTCCGCCCGGCGCTCCCGCCACTGCCGTACGACGTCCTCGACGTCGTACGGCTTCTTTCCCAGCGGGGGGCCGGGCGGCGGCTTGAACATCATGTCGCGGATCTTCACGTTGACCTCGTCGATGATCTTCCGGACGATCCGCTCCGAGGGGGCCGCGAGCGCGGCCTCCAGCGCGTCCTCCGCCTCCTTGCGCAGGGCCAGTGCCGGCGGGAGGACGGAGAAGCCCTCGCGGGCCATCTTCCGCTTGACCCACCACATTTCGTCGTAGGTGCTCTCGACGTCACGGGGGAGCGGTGCGCCCGCGCCCGGCAGCCGGTCGAACTCCCCGCGTGCCTCCGCCTCACGGATCTGCTTGTCGACCCAGGACTCGAAGTCGACGCCCGGTGGCTTTCGCTCGGTCATGAGGCCATTGTGCCGGACACCGCGTGGCCGGGCGTTTTATCATGCGGCGGGCCAAGAACCCGGCTGACCCACCAGGACGTCTCAGGAGGAGCGCACGTGCTCGAACTCACCATGGCCACCGTCGCGGAGGCGGAGGCGGGCGCCACGGCCGGCATGCTCATGGCCGAAGCGCCCAGCGAGCCGGGCGCGGTGCTGCGGGTGGGCCGCGACAAGTCCGTGTGCCGGCTGAGCACGCCGGACGACTGGCTGTTCGTCTCCCGCGTCCACCTGGAGTTCCTGTGCGGGCCGGAGGGGACCTGGCAGGTCACCTGGCTGCGCGGCTCCCAGCCCGACCCGTCCTCCGAAGTGCGACTGACCCTGGGGGAGTACACCCAGCCCCTCGCGTACGGCGGCACCGTCCCGCTGCCCCGGGGCGGCAGCGGCGAGATCATCATCCAGGACCGCACCGCCCCGCGCAGCGTCAACGTGGGCTTCTACCACGAGGTGTGACGGCGGGCCCTCACGCCAGCACACGGGCCAGCGCGAACCCGTCGTAGCCCTTCATCCCCACCGTCTGGATGGCGGTGCCGCTCAGCCTCGGATGGCCGGCGATCAGCTCGATGGCGGAGCGGGTGCCGGTCACGTCCGGGGCGGTGCTGTCCGCGTCGACGACCCGGCCGCCCCGTACGACGTTGTCGAGGACGATCAGGCTGCCCGTGCTGGTGAGCCTGATCGCCCACTCCACGTAGTGCGGGTTGTTGGCCTTGTCGGCGTCGATGAAGACCAGGTCGAACGGGGGCGGGTTCTCGTCGGCCAGCTTGGGCAGCGACTCCAGGGCCGGACCGACCCGCACCTCGACCAGCTTGTCCAGGCCGGCGCGGGCGATGTTGCGGACGGCGACCTCGGCGTGCCGGGGGTCGTACTCCAGGGAGACCAGGCGCCCGTCGGCGGGCAGGGCGCGGCCCAGCCAGATGGTGCTGTAGCCGCCGAGCGTGCCGATCTCCAGGATGTGGCGGGCGCCCTGGATCTGGGCGAGGAGCTGGAGGAGCTTGCCCTGGTTCCCGGCGACGTTGATGTGCGGAAGCCCGGCGGCGTCGCTGTCCCGCAGGGCGGCCGCCAGGGCTTCGTCGTCCGGGGCGAGGTGGGCGGTGAAGTAGGCGTCGACCTCGTCCCAGACGTGCGACTCGCTCATGCACCTCTACCTTTCGTCAGCATGGTTAGCATCCCTGACTACTGGCGCTGACGAAGATAGTTGGTGCCGGGGTCGCTGTCAGCGGGATCACTCGGCGTGTCGGCCCGCCACCGAGGGGGCCGAGCCGGGCAGTGGGCGACCCGCCGACTCCGCCATGCGCCACACCGCGAAACCGCCGATCACGGCCGCGGCCATCATGTAGTAGGCGGGCATCATCATGTTCCCGGTGGCGCCGATCAGAGCCGTGACCACCAGCGGGGTCGTGCCGCCGAACAGGGACACCGAGACGTTGAAGCCGATCGACAGCGAGCCGTAGCGGACCTTCGTCGGGAACAGCGCCGGCAGCGCGGAGGGCATCGCCGCCGTGAAGCAGACCAGCAGCAGGCCGAGGGCGCCCATGCCGAGCGCGACCGCGAGCAGGCTGCCCTGGCGGATCAGCAGCAGGGCCGGGACGGACAGCAGCAGGAAGCCCGCGCAGCCGGTGGCGATCACCGGGCGGCGGCCGACCCGGTCGGTCAGCGCGCCGACGAACGGCTGGGCGATCATCATCACGGCCATCACGCCGAGGACGACCAGCAGGCCGTGCGTCTCGTCGTAGTGGAGCTGACCGGTCAGGTAGCTCGGCATGTACGACAGCAGCATGTAATCGGTGACGTTGAAGACCAGCACCAGGCCGATGCAGAGCAGCAGCGCGCGCCACTGGCCGGTGACCATCTCGCGCAGCGGGGTCTTCGGGCGGTTGTTCTCGGCCTTCTCCGCCTCGGCCGCGAACGCCGGGGTCTCCTCCAGGCGCAGCCGGAGGTAGAGGCCGATGATGCCCATCGGGCCCGCGACCAGGAACGGGATGCGCCAGCCCCAGGACGTCAGGTCGTCGGCGGAGAGCAGGGCGGTCATGATCGTGACCAGGCCGGCACCGGCGATGTAGCCGGCGAGCGTGCCGAACTCCAGCCAGCTGCCGAGGAAGCCGCGCCGCTTGTCGGGGGCGTACTCGGCGATGAAGGTGGAGGCGCCCGCGTACTCGCCGCCGGTGGAGAAGCCCTGCACGAGGCGGGCGACCAGGAGCAGGATCGGCGCGCCGACACCGATCGTCGCGTACGACGGGATCAGACCGATCGCGAAGGTGCCCGCCGCCATCATGATCATGGTGAGGGCGAGGACCTTCTGGCGGCCCACGCGGTCGCCGAGCGGGCCGAAGACCATGCCGCCGAGGGGGCGGACCAGGAAGGCCGCGGCGAAGGCGCCGAACGTGGACAGCAGCTGGGCGGTGGGGTTGCCCGAGGGGAAGAAGACCTTGCCCAGCGTGACGGCGATGTAGCTGTAGACGCCGAAGTCGAACCATTCCATCGCGTTGCCCAGCGCGGCCGCCTTCACGGCGCGCTTGACGAGCGCGGGGTCGGTGACGGTGGGCTCGGGGGTCTTCGCTTTGCGCGTTTTCACGAGAGAAGCGGGGGCGACGACTGAGGCAGTCGACAAGGCTCGCTCGCCTACCTTTCGACGGGGACAGGGACGCGGTCCCGCGCGGCGGCGCTGTCGTACGGGCCGAATGAGCGACGATAGGCGGATTTGCTCCGCTCACGGGCGGTACAGAAGTCGTTGCACGCTGCACGTAAACCGTCGCTGTACAGGTGCTTCTGCCCCCTCGGGTGCGGTTCCCACTCGATCTTCGTGTGATCCTTCTCGCTTCCGAGTGTGCAGTCGCCAAGTGATCCGTGGTTGCCCGCGCCTTCTTTCCCGGGCTCGCGTGATCCCCATAGGGTTCGCAGGAGAATCCCCGCATTCTGGACATGTGGGATGAACTGCTGCGGAAGGCCGATGAGGCGTGGCGAAGGCGGATCACGGCGGACGACCGGCGGAGGGCTTCGGAGCGACGGCGGTCGACGGGGTCCGCACCCGCCTGCGCGCCACCCGCCTCGTGCTGTGGCTGATCGCCGCCGTCCTCGCCGCCCGGCAGGTGGCCGCCGTCCTGGCCACCCCGCGCGGTGAGCGGCTGACGGACCTGGAAACCTGGGTCGGGCCCAACGGTGTGCTCCATGTGAACGGCTCGCTGTACGACTCCACCCGCTTCACGGGCACGCCCTTCTCGGGCCTCGCCCTCAAGCCCCTCACCCGTTCGGCCGAACAGGCCCTCGGCTGGGGCTGGACCTCCGGCACGCTGCTGCTCGTCGTCGCCCTCGGCCTGACCGCCGCCCGCGCCCTGCCCCAGCCGGTCAGCCGCCGCACGGCACTGCTGGCCGCGCCGGTCGCGGTCAGCCTGCTGATGCTGTCCCTGCCGGTCCGCGACACCCTGTCGCTCGGCCAGACCAGCGTCATCCCGGTCCTGCTCGTCCTGCTCGGCTGCTTCACCGTCCGCGGCCAGCGCACCAGCGGCCTGCTCATCGGCGTCGCGGCGGCGCTTCAGCCCACCCTGCTGCTGTTCACGCCCCTGCTGTGGTGCACCGGCCGCAGACGCGCCGCGCTCGCCACCGGCGTCACCTTCGCCGCCTGCACCGGGCTCGCCTGGGCGGCCATGCCGCACGACTCCTCCCAGTACTGGGTCCACCACCTGGCGGGCGCCGGCCTCGGCGGCCGGGCCGACGACCTCACCAACCAGTCCCTGCACGGCGCCCTGCTCCGGCTCGGCCTGGACGGCCCCGCGGAGGTCGCGCTCTTCCTGTCGCTCGGCGCGGCCGTCGCCGTCCTGGCCCTGCGCCGGGCCGTGCGCTGCTTCCGGGACGGCCGTCCGCTGCTCGCCGTCGCGATCACCGGCTGCGCCGCGATCGTCGTCTCGCCCACGGCCTGGCAGCACCAGCTGCTGTGGGTACTGCTCACGGTCGTCGGCCGGGTCGGCACGCGTGCGTCGGACCGGTACGTCTGGCCGGTCACCGTCGTCCTGGTCATGACCCTGCCGGCCCGGATGCTGCTGCCGGACATGGCGCTGCTGCGGCCGCTGCGCGACAACGTCGTTCTGCTGGCCGCCCTCGCCGCCGCCACCGCCGTGCCGTTCCTGTCCCGCACCTCGCCCGCCTACCGAACGCCGACGCCGCCCGCCTACGCGCCCACCACCCCGGCCCGCTTCCGGCACGTGCCGCTGATGCCGTTCCTGCGCCGGGTCCTCAGTCGGCCCAACCTCCTGCTCGAACTGCTCCTCCTGCGCGTCACCTACGCCGCCTACTCCAAGGTCCGTCTCGCCGCCACCGGCGGCAGCAACTCGGCAGGGCGTGCCGAGGCCGAGGAACACGGCATGCAGATCTACGACCTCGAACGCGCCCTGCGCCTCGACGTCGAGCACTGGCTCAACCACACCGTCGTCACGATCGGCTGGCTACGGGACTTCCTCGACTTCTACTACACGTCGCTCCACTTCGTTGTCCCGCTGGCGATCCTCGCGGTCCTCTACCGGCGCCGCCCCGGCGACTACCGCTGGGCCCGCTCCGCCCTCGGCTTCGCCACGCTGCTCGCCCTGGTGGGCTTCTGGCTCTACCCCCTGGCCCCGCCCCGTCTGATGCCGACGCTCGGCTTCATCGACACGGTGCACGGCACGCAGGACTTCTCACGGCCCGACTACGGCACGCTCACGCACCTGACCAATCAGTACGCGGCCATGCCGTCCCTGCACTTCGGCTGGGCGCTGTGGTGCGGACTCGTGATCGCCGTCCTGGCGTCACGGTGGTGGGTGAAGGCGCTGGGCGTGCTGCATCCGCTGCTCACCTTCGCCTCGATCGTGGCGACGGGCAATCACTGGGTGCTGGACGCGGCCGGGGGAGCGGTGGTGGTGGCGGCGGGGTTCGGACTCACGTACCTGCTGTCCGGGCCCCGGGCCGTCACCGTCGCGGCGGCCGAGCGGGAACGCGCACCGACCCGAAAGACCGTACGAAGGTGACTGCTTGACGGCGCAACCGGCCCGAGATGCAACGCAGGTGAGGGCCGCGCACGATGAGAAGGAAGAGCACCCTCTCTGGAGGTGATCGGGATGCGACGTGTCCTCACCGCCGTAGCGGCGCTGGCACTTCCCATTTCCCTCGCGGCAGCACCGGCTGTGGCTTCGGCGCCCGACGTGGTCAAACCAGCCCAGGCCGTGGACAAGTTGAATCGTCCAACAGCCCTCGTGGCCCAGGGGCCGGACGACGTCTGCGACTTCACCATCAACCGTCCGAGCCTTCGTCTGGGATCGTCCGGGGCGGCAGTCCAGCAGGCCCAGTGCTACCTGAACCAGGCGATCGATGCGGGCCTTGACCAGGACGGGGACTTCGGCCAGATCACGCAGTCCGCGACAAGGGCCTTCCAGCAGTGTGCCGGCATCGTCGTGGACGGTCGCATCGGAGCGCAGACCTGGTCGTTCCTCTCCTTCTGGGCCAACGCGCCGGGCGCTCCCTTCTGTTAGTTAGCGGGGCCCGCATTCGAACCACACGGTCTTCCCGCCCCCGGACCAGAGCGACACGCCCCACTTGTCGGCCGTCGCGTCGAGCAGGAGCAGCCCGCGGCCGCTCTCGGCGTCGGCGTCCAACCCATCCGGTGTGGAGGGCAGTTCATCGCTGCCGTCCGTGACCTCCACCCGTACGCCCGTGCGCTGCCGCAGCAGCAGTAGTGCGCAGCGGCGGTCCGGGACGTGCCGTACGACGTTGGCGAGCAGCTCGGTCACGCCCAGCTCCACGGCATCCGACAGCTCGGGCAGGCGCCACTCCTCCAGGAAGGAGCGGACGATACGGCGGATGTGCCGGGGGGCGTGTTCACCGACAGTGAGGCGCATCGAGTACTGGGCGGGAAAGTATTCGTTCACGGGACGAGGCTGACGTGTGGTGACTACTCTCGGCAACGGAACGGATACAACCCGTCCCGTGGTGGACGGGGTTGCGTGAGAGGGGCTCTGCGTGACCAACATCAACGCCCTCGACCCGGGTGCGTCCCCGCTCGACTACTACGGCTACGAGCTACGGCGGCACAGGGAGGCCGCCGGGCTGACACAGCGGCAGTTGGGGGACATCCTCAACTACACCGGCTCCCTGGTGGGCCAGATCGAGACGGCTCGGAAACTTCCGACGCCGGAGTTCAGCGAACGGGCGGATGCGGCGCTGGGGACGGACGGTATGTTCTCCCGACTCGTCGAGTTGGTGTTGCGCAGTCGGCTTCCGGCGTGGTTCCAGCAAGTGGCGGAGCTGGAGGGGCGGGCGACGGAGATCAGCACCTTCCAGACCCATGCCATCCACGGCCTTCTTCAGACCCCCCAGTACGCACGTGCCGTGCTCGGGGTGCTGGACGACACCGACCTGGAAGACCGCACTGCCGTCCGGTTGGCTCGACAGCGCATCCTGGAGAAGGGGCAGGCCGCTGTCCTCTGGATGGTCATCAGCGAATCCGTCCTGTACCAGGAGGTGGGCGGTCGGGAGACCATGCGGGGGCAACTGGCTCATCTGTTGACCTTCGAGCGCATCCCTGCGATCAACCTGCAAGTCTTGCCGTTCTCTGCCGGTGCGCATGCAGGAATGCAAGGCTCGTTCACCCTCTTCCGGTTCGCGGGCGACGCAGCCATCGTCTACACAGAGGGCTACGGCAGCGGACATCCGACCGCGAATCCGGACACCGTCAAGGACTGCTCGCTCCGTTACGATCATCTGCAGGCCGCCGCGCTCTCCCTCAGGGATTCGGCGGAGTTGATCCGGCGATTGATGGAGGAACGCTATGGCGAGCAACGCGCTTCCGGCGGGGACTCAGTGGCGTAAGTCCAGCTACAGCGGCGATCAAGGCGGCGAATGCGTCGAATGCGCGCCGATCGGGGCCCTGGCCTGGCATAAGTCCGCGCACAGCGGCGACCAAGGCGGCCAGTGCCTCGAGGTCGCCGAAACCCCGCACGCCACCGTCGCGATCCGCGACTCCAAAACCCCGGCGGGACCGATGCTCACCCTCGACCCCGCCGCCTTCACCACCTTCGTCAACTGGACGTCTACAGCCGCTGAATGATCGTGCCGGTGGCCAAACCGCCCCCCGCGCACATGGTGATCAGCGCGAACTCCTTGTCCACGCGCTCCAGTTCGTGAAGCGCCGTCGTGATGAGCCGGGCCCCGGTCGCTCCCACCGGGTGCCCGAGCGCGATCGCGCCGCCGTTGACGTTCACCTTCGACAGGTCCTGGTCGAAGACCCGTGCCCAGCTCAGCACCACCGACGCGAACGCCTCGTTGATCTCCACGAGGTCGATGTCCTTCAACGACATCCCGGCCTTGCCCAGCACGGCGTTCGTCGCGTCGATCGGGCCGTCGAGGTGGAAGTGCGGGTCGGAACCGACCAGTGCCTGGGCCACGATCCGGGCCCGGGGCCGCAGCTTCAACGCCCGGGCCATCCTCTTCGACGCCCACATGATCGCCGCCGCCCCGTCGGAGATCTGGGACGAGTTGCCCGCCGTGTGCACCGCCGTCGGCATGATCGGCTTCAGCGCGGCCAGCGCCTCCGCCGTCGTGTCACGCAGGCCCTCGTCCTTGTCGACCAGGCGCCACATGCCCTGCCCGGCGTGCTGCTCCTCCTCGGTCGTGGGGACCTGGACCGCGAACGTCTCCCGTTTGAAGCGCTCCTCCGCCCAGGCGTGCGCGGCCCGTTCCTGCGAGGCGAGGCCCAGCGCGTCGACGTCCTCGCGGGTCAGGCCACGGTGCCGGGCGATCCGCTCGGCCGCCTCGAACTGGTTCGGCAGATCCACGTTCCACTCGTCGGGGAACGGCTTTCCCGGCCCGTGCTTGGAGCCCGACCCCAGCGGCACCCGCGACATCGACTCCACCCCGCAGGAGATGCCGACGTCGATCACGCCCGCCGCGACCATGTTGGCCACCATGTGCGAGGCCTGCTGGGACGACCCGCACTGCGCGTCGACGGTCGTCGCGGCCGTCTCGTACGGGAGCCCCATGGTCAGCCAGGCCGTGCGCGCGGGGTTCATGGACTGCTCGCCGGCGTGGGTGACCGTACCGCCGACGATCTGCTCGACGCAGTCAGCGGGAATGCCGGTGCGGCCGAGGAGTTCGCGGTAGGTCTCGCCCAGGAGGTAGGCGGGGTGCAGATGGGCGAGCGCGCCGCCGCGCTTGCCGATGGGGGTGCGTACGGCTTCGACGATCACGGGTTCGGCAGCCATGGGTGCGGGTCCTCTCCGGGAGGCTCAGCGGAACTAGTACGCGTTCTAGTTCTGCAAGCAGTGTGCTGAGGGCTGCTCGGTGACCGCAATAGTCGTGCGGGCAATTGGCGGGCCCATGCCTCTTGCTACTTGTAGAACCCGTTACTACCGTCACCGCAACTCCGCACAGCTGATGGGCCGTCAGACCGATGAGTCGGTACGAGTGGTGGGAGCCGCCCATGCCCTGTCCCGCGCTGCCCGACGGGTTCGACTTCACCGACCCCGACCTGCTGCACCACCGCGTGCCCCTGCCGGAGTTCGCCGAGCTGCGCCGGGCCGAACCGGTCTGCTGGGTGCCGCAGCCGGCCGGACTCGCGGGCTTCCAGGACGAGGGCTACTGGGCCGTCACCCGGCACGCCGACGTCAAGTACGTCTCCACGCACCCGGAGTTGTTCTCGTCGTCCCTCAACACGGCGATCATCCGCTTCAACGAGCACATCGAGCGCGACGCCATCGACGCGCAGCGGCTCATCCTGCTGAACATGGACCCCCCGGAGCACACCCGGGTCCGGCAGATCGTGCAGCGCGGGTTCACGCCCCGGGCGATCCGGGCGCTGGAGGACCGGCTGCGGGCGCGGGCCCACTCCATCGTCGCGTCCGCCCGCGCGCACACCGGGCCGTTCGACTTCGTCACCCAGGTCGCCTGCGAACTGCCTCTCCAGGCGATCGCCGAGCTGATGGGCGTCCCCCAGGAGGACCGGGACAAGATCTTCGACTGGTCCAACAAGATGATCGCGTACGACGATCCCGAGTACGCCATCACCGAGGAGGTCGGCGCCGAGTCGGCCACGGAGATCATCGCCTACGCGATGAACATGGCCGCCGACCGCAAGCAGTGCCCGGCCCACGACATCGTCACGCAGCTCGTCGCGGCGGAGGACGAGGGCAATCTCAGCTCCGACGAGTTCGGCTTCTTCGTGCTGATGCTGGCCGTCGCGGGCAACGAGACCACCCGCAACGCCATCACCCACGGCATGCACGCCTTCCTCACCCACCCCGGGCAGTGGGAGCTGTACAAGAGCGACCGCCCGGAGACGGCGGCGGAGGAGATCGTGCGCTGGGCGACCCCGGTCGCCGCCTTCCAGCGCACGGCCACCCAGGACACCGAACTCGGCGGCAAGCGCATCCGCGAGGGCGACCGGCTGGGGCTGTTCTACGCCTCGGCCAACCACGACCCCGAGGTCTTCGACGACCCGGACACCTTCGACGTCACCCGTGATCCCAACCCGCACCTCGGTTTCGGCGGCGGCGGCCCGCACTACTGCCTGGGCAAGTCCCTCGCCGTGCTGGAGATCAACCTCATCTTCAACGCGATCGCCGACGCCATGCCCGGGCTGAGGCTGGTCGGGGATCCGCGCCGGCTGCGGTCGGCGTGGATCAACGGGGTGAAGGAGCTGCCGGTGAGCACGGGCTGACGTACCGGTCCGGACATGGCACAGGCGACGGCCCCGGGGATCAGGGGGCCGTCGCCTGGTCGTCCAGGGAAACAGGGCCCCGCCCGTACCCGCAAAGCTCCCTCTTACTAGGCCGGGCCGCATGTCAGGCACCGCTCCGGCGGTGTGACCGGGACCTTGTCCCACTATTCGGCTTCGTACGTGACGCGGGTCATGTGGGGCGCTTCACTGCCGGGCGCCTCGAACATGACCGGTGCCTCGAAGGCCGCCCTGCGCGTGGCCCTGCGCAGCGCCCTGAGGACCGCGGGGCCGAGGGTGAGGGTCAGGACGACCGTGACGACGGCCCGGCCGAGGTCCCAGCCGAGCGACGTGGCGACGCAGTAGGCGACGAACCGGGCCAGGTTCGTGGCCACCGGCGCGTGCGGGTCGAAGGCCACGTTCGAGGCGAGAGCGCTCATGAAGGGCCAGCCCGCCATGTTCATCACCGTGCCGTAGGCGAACGCGGCGAGGAAGCCGTAACCGGCGAGCAGCGCGAGCTCGGTCCGGCCGCGCAGCCGGTCCGGGCCGGGCAGCAGGCCCGCGCCCATCGCGAACCAGCCCATCGCCAGCATCTGGAACGGCAGCCACGGCCCGACCCCGCCCGTGAGCAGCGCCGACGCGAACATCGTCACCGAGCCGAGGACGAACCCGAAGCCCGGGCCGAGCACCCGGCCGCTCAGCACCATCAGGAAGAACATCGGCTCGATCCCGGCGGTACCCGCGCCGATCGGCCGCAGGGCCGCCCCCGTGGCGGCCAGCACGCCGAGCATCGCGACCGCCTTCGGGCCGAGCCCGGACTCCGAGATCGCCGCGGCCACGACCGCCACGAGCAGCACCAGCAGACCGGCGAAGAGCCAGGGCGCGTCCTGCGCGTGCGCGCTGAGCCGCGAGGTGGGCGGGGTGAGGAAGGGCCAGGTGAAACCGGCCACGCCCACCGCGCTGACCAGGGCCAGGGCGGTGAGGGAGCGAGGGCCGAGGCGGACGGCCCGGGCCTGCCGCTGGAGGGTCGTCGGGGTGTCCATCAGCCGGCCTCGGGGTGCAGGGCCGCGCGGACCTGGGTGACCGTGAGCCAGTGCTGGGGCGCCAGGATCTTGGTGACCTGCGGGGCGAAGGACGGCGAGGAGACCACGATGTCGGCCGTCGGGCCGTCCGCGATCACCTCGCCCTCGGCCAGCAGCACCACCCGGTGGGCGATCTCGGCCGCCAGTTCCACGTCGTGCGTGGCCAGGACGATGGCGTGCCCCTCGGCGGCCAGCGCGCGCAGCACCGCCACCAGCCGGGCCTTCGCCGCGTAGTCCAGGCCCCGGGTCGGCTCGTCCAGCAGGAGCAGTGGCGGCCGGGCGGTCAGCACCACGGCCAGGGCGAGCGCGAGCCGCTGCCCCTCCGAGAGGTCCCGGGGGTGGGTGCCGTCGGTGACACCGGGCAGCAGCTCGGAGACCAGGGCACGGCAGGTGCCGGAGGCTGCGCCCGCGTCCTTGTCGGCCGCCGCGCACTCGGCGGCGACGGTGTCGGCGCAGAGCAGGTCGCGAGGCTCCTGCGGGACCAGGCCGACCTTGCGGACGAGGTCCTTCGGGGCGGTGCGGTGGGGGGTGGCTTGGCCGAGGCGGACGGTTCCGGAGCTGGGCTTGACGAGGCCGACCAGGGCGTTGAGCAGGGTGGATTTTCCGGCGCCGTTGCGGCCCATGAGGGCGATGGTCTCGCCGGGGGTGATGGTCAGGTCGACGTGGCTCAGGGCTTGGACGCGGCCGCGGAGTACGGAGAGGGCTCGTACCTCGCCTATGGGGGTGGGGTGTGCGGATCGCTTGTGGGTGCGGGGTGTCTGTGGCTTGTCGCGCCCACGCGGCGGCAGCCGCACATCGACTGCAGCCCCGCGCCCCTCAAGAGGGGCGTTTTCCAGCTGTTGCTTCAGATGTCCTGCCTTGCGGCGGGCGTCGCGGACCGTCAGGGGCAGTGGGGTCCAGCCCGCCAGGCGGCCCAGGGCCACCACCGGTGGGTACACGGGGGACACGGCCATCACCTCGGCCGGGGGGCCCAGGATCGGGGCGGCGTTCGGGCCGGGCAGGAGGACGACCTGGTCGGCGTACTGGATGACGCGTTCCAGCCGGTGTTCGGCCAGGAGGACCGTCGTGCCGAGGTCGTGGACGAGCCGCTGGAGCACGGCCAGCACCTCCTCGGCGGCCGCCGGGTCGAGCGCGGAGGTCGGCTCGTCCAGGACGAGGACGCTCGGGTGCGGGGTGAGGACCGAGCCGATCGCGACGCGCTGCTGCTGGCCGCCGGACAGCGTGGCGATCGGGCGGTGCCGCAGGTCGGCGAGGCCGAGCAGGTCGAGTGTCTCCTCGACGCGGCGGCGCATCACGTCCGGGGCGAGGCCCAGCGACTCCATGCCGTAGGCGAGTTCGTCCTCGACGGTGTCGGTGACGAAGTGCGAGAGCGGGTCCTGGCCCACCGTGCCCACGATGTCGGCCAGTTCGCGCGGCTTGTGGGTGCGGGTGTCGCGCCCGGCTACCGTGACCCGGCCGCGCAGGGTGCCGCCGGTGAAGTGCGGGACGAGTCCGCTGACCGCGCCCAGGACCGTGGACTTGCCCACGCCGGACGGGCCCGCCAGCAGGACGAGTTCGCCTTCCGGGACCTCGAAGTCGATGCCCCGCACGGTGGGTTCGGCGGCCCCGTCGTAGGTCACGGAGACATCCTCGAAGCGGATCACGACGGCTCCTCGGGGTCGGGGGCGACGAACGCGGGCAGCAGGCCGAGGAGCACGGCCGCGGCCGGCCAGAGGGGGAGGGTGGGGGCGACCAGGGGCACCACGCCCGGGTGCAGGGCCGCGGGGTCGCGGGCCGCGGCGACGGCGAGCAGGGCCGCGACCGCGACGCCGGAGGCGGCGACCAGCCAGGCGCGCACGTCCCAGCGGTCCGGGCGGTAGCGGGTGCGCAGCGACCGGCGGCCGCCGAGTTTGAGGCCGACGAGGGCGGCGGCGAGACCCGTGAGGAGCACGGGGAAGCCGTAACCGGCGCCCTCGGCCGTGAGGAGGCCGTACGTTCCCGCGCAGACGCCCAGCAGGCCGCCGAGGGTGAGGGCGGCGGTGGTACGGCGTACGGCGGGCGGGACCTGGGCGGTACGGCCGTAGCCACGGGCGTCCATCGCGGCGGCCAGGGAGACCGAGCGCTCCAGCGCGCCCTCCAGGACCGGGAGCCCCACCTGCAGCAGGCCCCTGATGCCCTTGTCCGGGCGGCCGCGCAGCCGGCGGGCGGCGCGCAGGCGCTGGACGTCGGCAATGAGGTTCGGGGCGAAGGTGAGGGCGACGACGACCGCGACGCCCATCTCGTACAGGGCGCCCGGGAGGGACTTCAGGAGGCGGGAGGGGTTGGCCAGGGCGTTCGCGGCGCCGACGCAGATGAGGAGCGTGGCCAGCCTCAGTCCGTCGTACAGGGCGAAGGTGAGGGCCTCCGCGGTCACCTCGCCGCCCAGGCGGATGCCCTGGGCCCAGGCGGGGAGGGGAACCTCGGGGAGGGTCAGGAGGGTGTGGGTGCCCGGGATGGGGGAGCCGAGGACGGTCGCGAAGAGCAGACGGACGAGGATCACGGCGAGGGCGAGTTTCACGAAGGCGCCGTAGGAGCGGGACCAGGGGGTGTCGGGGCGGCGGGTGGCCACGACGTAGGCGGAGACCGTGATGAGGAGGGCGAGGAGCAGGGGGTTGGTGGTGCGGGTGGCGGCGGTGCCGAGGGCGAGCGCCCAGAGCCACCAGGCTCCGGGGTGCAGTTGGGCCCGGCCTCGCCGCCGAGGGCCGCTATCCACGCCGCCGTACCTGCCAGATCGCCGCGCCGCCCAGGACCACCACCACGGCGACACCCGCCACCAGGCCGAGGGACGGGCCGTCGTCCGACGGCGTCCTCTGCTCCGCTGCCGGCTTCTCCTTCTCCTTCTGACGCTGCTGGACCTGCTCGCCGCAGCCCTGCTCCGGATAGCCCGAGATCGCGCACAGCAGGGCGTTGGTGTCGTAGCGCAGCGGCTTGGCGACCGATGCCAGGGCCTCGGCCGTCGTCGCGTCGGGGGAGACCCGGGCGCAGGCGGTGCGGGCGGCGGGCGGGGTTTCGCCCTCGGGAGCGTCCGAGGGGGTGCCGAAGTCGAGGACCAGGGCCACTCGCTTGCTGCCGTCCCGCGCGGGCGTCTTCGCGCAGATCGTCGCGAAGTCGGCGCTGCCGCGCGGCCGGACCGCGCTCGCGGAGTCCTCGCTCACCGCGAAGCGGAAGCCCTGGACGTCGCCGTCGGAGGGGCGGGCCAGGGACGGGCCCTGGGTGGCGTAGACCCAGCGGCCGGCGTCGCGCTCCCAGAACGACCAGTACCGGTAACCGGCGGCCTGGGCCTGGCCCGCGCCCGCGCACAGCAGGAGCGAGGCCAGGAGGAGGAGAACGGCCCGGCGGATCACAGCTGCTGCTGCTTCTTGCGGCCGGTGAACAGGAACCCGATGCCGATGCCGGCGACCAGGCAGACGCCGACGTACCACCAGACCCCGAAGAAGTCCGAGCCGGAGTCCTTCTTCTCCTCCGCCGCCTTGGTCTTCTCGGCGGTCTGCGGGGCCGGGCCCGTCGCCCCCAGCTGCTTGACGAGGTCCGCGCCGCCGAAGTCACGCGGGTTCGTGCCCGTCGCGTGGGCGGCGAGGATCAGCTGGGCGTAGGCGGCCGGACCGCTCTGCGCGGCCCAGGACGCGGAGTTCTTCTCCAGCCACCGCACGGACTTCTCGGCCTGCGCGGTCTCACCGAGCGCGGCGAGTGCGACGACCGCGTCGGCGGTGTTGCCGAAGTCGGGCTGGGGCTCGGCACCGGCCAGGGCGGACATGAGGTGGTTGCCGTCCTCGGAGAGGGCGGTGGTGAGGTAGCCCGCGCCGTTCGCCGCCGCCTGCTGCGGCGTCGCGGCCTTCTCGCAGGTCGCGTCGGACTTCTCCGCGGCCTTCTCGCCGGGCTCGACGACCATGCCCTTGCCCAGCGCGCCGAGCACACCGGCGGCCGTGGCGTCCGCGTTGGCGGCGAGCTCGCCCTTCTTGTCCGGCTGGAACGCGAAGGCGCCGCCGCCGTCCCCGCCGCAGGGCAGGGCGAGCTTCAGCAGCGCGTCGTAGGGCGACTTGCCGTCCTTCTCGACCTGGCCGGGCTTGTCGCCGACGGCGGCGAGCGCACCCGTCACGATCGACGTCGAGTTGGTGTCGCTGGCGCCGCCGGGCGAATAGCCCCAGCCGCCGTCCTTGTTCTGGACGGACTTCAGCCAGCCGACGGCCTTGCCGGTGACGTCGTCGTGCCCGCCGAGCGCGGTCAGGGCCTGGACGGCGGCGGACGTGGCGTTGGTGTCCCGCATGGTCTTGGCGTCGCACGGGGTGGTGGGGTCGGGGCGGTACGAGGCGAAGGAGCCGTCCGCGCACTGCTGCCGCGCCAGCCACTGCACGGACTTCGCCGCCGGCTTCACACCCACCGTGTCCTGCGCGAGCAGTGCGAGGGACTGCCGCCAGACCCCGTCGTACTTCGGGTCCGTGCCGCCGTACAGGGCGGAGGGGAACGCCTGGGAGGGCGACGGGGACGGGGCGGCGGCGGCCGGGGTGGCGGCGCCGATCACGGCGACGGCGGCCAGGACCGCGGCGCTGCGGCGGACGTTCATGATCGGCGGGTGCCTCTCCCTGTGGGGGAGCCGGGCAGCGCGGGACACCCCGGCGGCTCGGCTCCGTATACCTCGACGGTGCCGTGCACCGGCGGTCTGCCGGGCACATGAGCCGGTCACGAACCATACGAGGCGATCCGGCTCACCACCACGGGCGGCGGTTCACGGTTGCGAGTCAGCGCCGGAATTGCACCGGCTTCTCCTCATACGGTGTGATGACGACCTGCTTACTGTACCCGCCCGTAGGAATCGGGCTGAGGGGTGCCGAGTGAGGGCTTGGCCACGTGCCGGCGGGGTGCCGGGGGGGGATGGCTCGGCCCTCCCGTTCCGGGCGGGGCGGGCAGTGGTGCGGCTTCGCCCTGCGCCGTCGGGGTGTCAATCCGACGATGAGTCAGGGTGAAGTCGAACTGCCGGACTTCGCAGAGGAGTTGATCCTCCTTCGGGAATGGAAGGGCTAACGTGGGGCTCCCCGACCACACACGCAGGAGCGTCCATGACCGACCAGGCGGAGAATCCCGAGCAGGAGCCGTTCCCCAAGATCGACACCTCGGTGCCGCACTCGGCCCGGATCTGGAACTACTGGCTGGGCGGCAAGGACAACTACGAAGTCGACCGGGTCGCCGGTGACGCGTTCCGTGAGGTGTTCCCCGGTATCGAGACCGGGGCCCGCGCCGCCCGGTACTTCCTCGCCCGCGCCGTGCGCCACCTGGCCGCCGAAGAGGGCATCCGCCAGTTCCTCGACATCGGCACCGGTCTGCCCAACGTGGACAACACCCACCAGATCGCCCAGCGGGTGGCCCCGGAGAGCCGGATCGTCTACGTCGACAACGACCCGCTGGTGCTGGCCCACGCCCGCGCCCTGCTCACCAGCACACCGGAAGGCGTCACCAACTACGTGGACGCCGACCTGCGCGAGCCCGACAGCATCGTCCGGGAAGCCGCGAAGACACTCGACTTCGACCAGCCCGTCGCCCTCATGCTGATGGGCATCCTGGGCCACATCGAGGACCACGAGGAGGCCCGCTCGATCGTCCGGCGGCTGGTGGACGCCCTGCCCCCCGGCAGCTACCTGGTGCAGTACGACTCCACCGACACCAGCGAGGACTACGTCCGGGCCATCCAGACGTACAACGACGGCGGTTCGATCCCGTACATCCTGCGCAGCCCCGAGCAGATCGCGCGCTACTTCGACGGTCTGGAACTGCTTGAACCGGGCGTGGCGTCCTGCTCGCGCTGGCGTCCCGACGCGGCGGCCCTGGGCCTCCCGGCCGAGGTGCACCAGTACGGCGGCGTCGCCCGCAAGAACTGAGCCGTCAGGTCTCCTGAAGGATGCGGTGCAGGACGGTCGGAGTCTCGTCGGGCGACTCGGCTTCGACCACCAGCCGGTTCATCGCGTCCCAGTAGCACTCGATCTCGGCCGGCCGGTCGGGGTACAGGGCGCCGGTGAGCTGCTCCAGGTAGACCACGTCGGGCAACTGCCCGCCGGGCAGCCGCAGAATGGTGACCGAGCCGCCCTCCGCGGCGTGCGCGCCGGCGGCGAACGGCAGGATCTGCACGGTGACGTGCGGCAGCCGGCAGCTCTCGATGAGATGCCTGAGCTGGTCCCGCATCACGCGGATGCCGCCCACGGGGCGACGCAGCGCCGCCTCGTCGATCACGGCCCACAGCCGGGTCGCCGGCTGCCGGTGCAGGATCCGCCGGCGTGCCATCCGCAGGGCGACCCGGCGGTCGGTCTCCGCCGCACCGGCGTCCGGGTGGGCGAGCCGGATGTCGGCCCGTGCGTAGTCGGCGGTCTGCAGCAGGCCGGGGACGCGCTGGACCCGGAAGCTGCGGATGAGACTCGCCGCCTGTTCGGCCCCGAGGTAGGTCTGCGTCCAAGCGGGCACGACATCGCTGTACGGCCGCCACCAGGCGGGGGTGTTGGCCTGCTCGGCCAGCGCCAGCAGGGTCGCGCGCTCGGCCTCGTCCGTGACGCCGTAGAGCGTCAGCAGGTCGGTGACGTCGCGCAGTTTGAAGCCGTGGCGTCCCGCCTCCATCCGGCTGATCTTGGAGGAGGAGGCGCGGATGACATGCCCCGCGTCCGCCCGGCCGATGCCCCGCTCCTCCCGCAGCCCGCGCAGCCGGGCGCCCAGGGCCAGCCGCGGCACCATGGGCCCGGCGCACCCGCCGTCCAGGGCCCCGCTGCCGGTCGTCGTGCGTGCGGCTTTGTCGGTGCCCATGGGCGTCTCTCCCGGTGCGAGCGTTGCTTCCGACCATCCTAGGGGGCGCCCGGGTGCCTCAAGAGCCTTGTGGCGAAGGCATGTTCGGACGCGGTGTGGGCCCGCCGAAGGGAAGGTGGAGGGTCCGTGAGGCGAGCAGCCAGCTCCCGCCGTCGGCCCGGCGGAACGTGTCCTCGTAGTGCCCGATCTGGACCGGCGGCCCGGCGGGGATGACACCGCCCTCGTAGCCGTCGACGCGGTACGTAGTGAAGTAGGCCACCGCTTCGGCCGTGTCCGGCGATGTCACCGTGACCAGGACGTTGGACATCATGCGGCGGGACAGCCGGTCGGCCGGACGGGATCCGAAGTACGCGCGCAGGGCGTCGCGCCCCTCGACCCGCCGTCCGTCCTGCGGCCACTGCCAGACGCCGTCCTCCGTGAACAGCCCGGCGACGGACGAGGGTTCACCCAGGTCGAGCCGGTGGACGAAGTCGAGGATCAGGCGCTCGCAGGCGCGTTCGGCGAGGAGGCGCTCCATGGGGTCCAAAGGGCCCCTGGGGTCCATGATGTCCATGGGGGTTTCTAGCACCCTTCCGGGCGCCCGGCGACGCGATCGCACCCCGCATTGCCCTCCGCTTGCACGGTCTTTACGCCGCCACGTACGTCACCGGCTCGCTCCCCGGCACCGCCTCCGCCCGGCCCAGCTTCACCAGCCGCCGCAGATGCGCCTCGGCCTCCGAGACGGCGATGGTGCGGGAGCCGTACGGGATCTGGCCCCAGGGCCGGTTCCACTCCATGCGCTCGGCGAGCTGCCAGGGGGTGAGGGGCTCGGCGAGCAGCGCCAGCAGGTCGGTCAGGCGGGACTCGTGGTGGGTGAGCAACTCCCGTACGCGACCGGCGGCGTCGGAGAACGGGTGCTGGTGGGCCGGGAGGATCTCGGCGGGGGCCAGTCGGCCGACGCGTTCCAGGGAGTCGAGGTAGTCGCCCAGGGGATCGGTGACGGTGGTGTCCTCGGGATCCTCGTAGAGGCCGATGTGCGGGGTGATCCCGGGCAGCAGGTGGTCGCCGGAGAACAGGCGGCCGTGGCCCGGGAGTCGCGCCGGGTGGGTCTCCTCCAGGTGGAGGCAGACGTGGCCGGGTGTGTGCCCCGGGGTCCAGATCGCCCGCAGGCGGCGGCCGGGCAGCGCCAGGAGTTCGCCGGGGACGATGTCGCGGTCGGGCAGGGCGGGGGAGAGGCCGGGCAGGGTGCGGGGCCGGGGCGTCCGCAGCGGGGCGATGTGCTCCTCGGGCGCACCGGCCGCGGTGAGCTTGGCCGCCATGTAGGTGAACCAGCGCTCGGGGCGGGCCTCCCGGGTCCGTCGCACGACCGCGGTGTCCGCCGCGTGCATCGCGATCCACGCGCCCGACGCCTCCCGTACCCGGCCGGACAGGCCGTGGTGGTCCGGGTGGTGGTGGGTGATGACCACGCCGTGTATCTCGGCGGCCGAGGTGCCGCAGGCCGTGAGGCCCTGCGCGAGGGTGTCCCAGGAGGCCGGGTCGTCCCAGCCGGTGTCGATCAGAACGGGGCCGCGGTCGGTGTCGACGACGTACACCAGCGTGTGGCCGAGCGGGTTGTCCGGGATCGGGACCCGGAGCGACCGGACGCCTCCGCCGTGGTCGGTCACCTGTGTCATGGGGTCCCCCGTCGCCGGCTCCCCGCCACTATAACTAGAACGGGTTCCAGCGAGGAGTCTCCCCGTGATGCGCGGTCCGTGGACTCCTCGGGGCGGGGCTGGTATCAGTGGGCGTATCTGATGAACCGTCAGAGAACGCTCCCGGGGAGGCAGTCGGCCATGACCGAGCTCGTGGAACACGGACAGCTGTTCATCGGCGGGGAGTTGACCGACCCCCTGGGCCGGGACGTCATCGAGGTGGTCTCGCCGCACACCGAGGAGGTCATCGGACGCGTCCCGCACGCCTCGACGGCGGATGTGGACCGGGCCGTGGCGGCGGCGCGGCGGGCGTTCGACGAGGGACCCTGGCCGCGCATGAGCCTCGACGAGCGCATCGAGGTCGTCGGCCGGATCAAGGACGCCATCACCGTCCGGCACGACGAGATCGCCCGCCTGATCTCCGCCCAGAACGGCTCGCCATATTCCTGGAGCGTCCTCGCCCAGGCCCTCGGCGCGGTGATGGTCTGGGACTCGGCCATCACCGTCGCCCGGAACTTCACCTACGAGGAGCGGCGCGACGGCGTCCTGGGCAGGATCCTCGTGCGGCGCGAGCCCGTCGGGGTCGTGGCCGCCGTGGTCCCCTGGAACGTCCCGCAGTTCGTCGCCGCCGCCAAGCTCGCCCCGGCCCTGCTCACCGGCTGCACCGTCGTGCTCAAGCCCTCGCCCGAGTCCCCGCTCGACGCCTACCTGCTCGGCGAGATCACCCGCGAGGCCGGGCTGCCGGAGGGCGTGCTGTCGATCCTGCCCGCCGACCGGGACGTCAGCGAGTACCTGGTCGGGCACCCCGGGATCGACAAGGTGTCCTTCACCGGGTCGGTCGCGGCCGGCAAGCGCGTGATGGAGGTCGCCGCCCGCAACCTCACCCGCGTGACGCTCGAACTGGGCGGCAAGTCGGCGGCCGTCGTGCTGCCCGACGCGGACGTCGAGACGGCCGTGGCGGGCATCGCCCCCGCGGCCTGGATGAACAACGGGCAGGCCTGCGTCGCCCAGACCCGCATCCTCCTGCCGCGCTCCCGCTACGACGAGTTCGCCGACGCCCTCGCCGCCGCGGCGGGTGCCCTGACGGTCGGCGACCCGCTGGACCCGGCGACCCAGGTGGGCCCGCTGGTGGCCCGGCGGCAGCAGCAGCGCAACCTCGACTACATCCGCATCGGGCAGGAGGAGGGTGCCAAGATCCTGACCGGCGGCGGACGCCCGGCCGGCCTGGACCGCGGCTGGTACGTCGAGCCGACCCTCTTCGGCGACGTCGACAACTCCATGCGCATCGCCCGCGAGGAGATCTTCGGCCCGGTGATCTGCCTGCTGCCCTACGACGACGAGTCCGACGCCGTGAAGATCGCCAACGACTCCGACTACGGGCTGAGCGGCAGCGTCTGGACGGCGGACGTCGAGCACGGCATCGACATCGCGCGCCAGGTCCGTACGGGCACGTACTCCGTCAACACCTTCAGCCTGGACATGCTCGGCCCCTTCGGCGGCTACAAGAACTCCGGCCTGGGGCGGGAGTTCGGGCCCGAGGGGTACGGCGAGTACCTGGAGCACAAGATGATCCACCTCCCGGCACAGGGGTAGCGATGGGTGACCGCTGGCACGTCGAGGTCGACCGCTCCCTGTGCATCGGCTCCGCGCAGTGCCTCCACCACGCGCCGGACGGCTTCCGCCTGGACGGCGCCCGCCAGTCCCGGCCCACGGCCCCCGACATGGACGCGAACGAGCGGGTGCTGGAGGCGGCCGAATGCTGCCCTGCGGAGGCGATCACGATCACGCTGGGGGACACCGGGGAGGCGGTGTTCCCGCCGGACGAGTAACACCCGAAAAATCATGGATCGAGGGGTTTCATTCCCCTCTGGGCGTTCTATCCTGGAAATCGGCCTACGAGGCGAGTGAGGGAGTCCGACCGGAGTAGCCGACGTCGGCGGGAAGTTTCAGTTCCGGCTTCCGCTGGTGCCGACTGCGACGGTAGGGCTGAGAGGCCGGAAGGGCGCAGGGCCGAAAGGCCGGGCGACCGGAAGGCGACCCCCATCACCTGATCCGGACCATGCCGGCGAAGGGAACCCGTCTCGTAGGTCCTTTGCGTGCCCGGGGCCTGCGGCGCTTACGGGGCGGTCGGCGCCGTCAGGTCGATCAGCCGGCACACCGTCTCGATGTCGATCTTCACTTGGGCGATCGAGGCCCGGCCCGACAGCCAGGTGATCAGCGCCGAATGCCAGGTGTGCTCGATGACCCGGACCGCCGAGAGCTGCTCCGGAGTCGGGTTCTCCTGGCCCATCGCGTCCAGGATGATCGCCGTCGTCTGGCGGGAGACCTGGTCGACCTCCGGGCTCACGCTGCGGTCCGCGAACGTCAGCGCGCGGACCATCGCATCGGCCAGATGCGGCTCGCGCTGCAACGCCCTGAACGCCCGCATCAGCGTCTCCGCGACCCGCTCGGCCGCCGTCTCGCCCTGCGGCGGCTTCTTCCGCAGCGTGCCGTGCATGTGCTCCAGCTGGTCCTGCATCGTGGCGACCAGCAGGTGGATCTTGGACGGGAAGTAGCGGTACAGCGTGCCGAGCGCCACCTGGGAGGACTCCGCGACCTCCCGCATCTGCACGGCGTCGAAGCCGCCCCGGCTGGCCAGCTGCGCGCTCGCGTGCAGGATGCGGCGACGGCGGGCCTCCTGCCGCTCCGTGAGGGGCGGGGAGGCGGGGGCCGCCGCTCTGGCTTCCACCTTGGCCGGCTTGTTCACCTTGGCGCTCACCTTGGCTTCCGCGGGCATGTGTCGGTCCCGTTCCGTGACCGTCCGTGAGGACGAGTGATCACACAGCATGGCACGGCGCCGGTCGTGGCGTGAATCACCTGATCCACTGCTCACAGCACCCTTACCTGCCGGTAGATTCAGAGCCTCCGAACGATCAAGTCTGAAACTTGTTCTAGATTAGCGTCCCGGCGTAATCTCGCGGGACAGTGCAGGGAGAAGGGGGCCCGGAGTGACCGCTGAGGCCAGGGAGGCCGGGGCTCCACAGGCCCTTGCTGCCGACGGCTTGCGACCGCTCAACATCGCGCTCCTCACCTACAAAGGGAACCCGTTCTGCGGCGGCCAGGGCGTCTACGTCCGGCACCTCTCGCGCGAACTGGCCCGCCTCGGCCACCGCGTCGAGGTCATCGGCTCCCAGCCGTACCCCGTCCTCGACGAGGGTCACGACGGGCTGAGCCTGACCGAGCTGCCCAGCCTCGACCTGTACCGCCAGCCGGATCCTTTCCGCACACCCGGGCGCGGCGAGTACCGCGACTGGATCGACGCGCTGGAAGTCGCGACGATGTGGACGGGGGGCTTCCCGGAACCGCTGACGTTCTCGCTGCGCGCCCGCCGCCATCTGCGCGCCCGCCGCGGTGAGTTCGACGTCGTGCACGACAACCAGACCCTCGGCTACGGCCTGCTGGGCGATGTCGGCGCGCCCCTGGTGACGACCATCCACCACCCCATCACCGTCGACCGGCAGCTGGAGCTGGACGCCGCGGACGGCTGGAAGCGGCGCGCCTCGGTGCGGCGCTGGTACGCCTTCACGCGCATGCAGAAGCGCGTCGCGCGCCGCCTGCCGTCCGTGCTCACCGTGTCCGGCACCTCGCAGCAGGAGATCGTCGACCACCTCGGTGTCCGGCAGGACCGGATCCACGTGGTGCACATCGGCGCCGACACCGACCTGTTCTCGCCGGATCCCTCGGTGCCGGTCGTGCCGGGCCGGATCGTGACGACGTCCAGCGCGGACGTGCCGCTGAAGGGCCTGGTGCATCTTGTCGAGGCGCTGGCCAAGGTACGGACCGAGCACCCGGGCGCCCATCTCGTCGTCGTCGGCAAGCGGCCCACCGAAGGACCGGTCGCGCAGGCGATGGAGCGGTACGGCCTCGACGGTGCCGTCGAGTTCGTCAAGGGCATCTCCGACGCGGAACTCGTCGACCTCGTGCGCTCGGCGCAGGTCGCCTGCGTGCCGTCGCTCTACGAGGGTTTCTCGCTCCCGGCCGCCGAGGCCATGGCGACGGGCACGCCCCTGCTCGCCACGACCGGCGGTGCCATACCCGAGGTCGCCGGCCGCGACGGGGAGACGTGCCTGGCCGTACCGCCCGGCGACGCGGACGCCCTGGCCGCAGGCCTGCGCCGCCTGCTGTCCGACGCGGACCTGCGCGCCCGCCTCGGCACGGCCGGACGGGAGCGTGTGCTCCGGCACTTCACCTGGGCCAGGGCCGCGGAAGGCACGGTGGCCCGCTACCGCGAGGCGATCGACAGGGCCGGGGTTCGCGACGTGCCGCGGGTTTCCGGCCGTTCGGGCCCCACGACAGGTGCTGTACCCACAGCCCCCGCAGTCACAGCGGGTGCTGTCTCCGCAGCCCCGGCAGATGTAGAAGGCGTCAACTCCGAAAGCAGGGCCACGTGCTGACCGTCGACTTCTCCCGGTTCCCGCTCGCCCCGGGGGACCGGGTCCTGGACCTCGGCTGCGGGGCCGGGCGGCACGCGTTCGAGTGTTACCGGCGTGGCGCGCAGGTTGTGGCGCTGGACCAGAACGCCGAGGAGATCCGCGAGGTCGCGAAGTGGTTCGCGGCGATGAAGGAGGCCGGTGAGGCCCCCGAGGGCGCCACCGCCACCGCGATGGAGGGCGACGCCCTCGCGCTGCCCTTCCCCGACGAGTCCTTCGACGTCGTGATCATCTCCGAGGTCATGGAGCACATCCCGGACGACAAGGGCGTCCTCGCGGAGATGGTGCGGGTGCTCAAGCCCGGCGGGCGCATCGCCGTCACCGTCCCGCGCTACGGCCCCGAGAAGGTCTGCTGGAGCCTCTCCGACGCCTACCACGAGGTCGAGGGCGGCCACATCCGCATCTACAAGGCGGACGAACTGCTGGAGAAGATCCGCGAGGCCGGCCTGGAGCCCTACGGCACGCACCACGCCCACGCCCTGCACTCGCCCTACTGGTGGCTCAAGTGCGCGTTCGGCGTCGACAACGACAAGGCGCTGCCGGTGCGGGCGTACCACAAGCTGCTCGTCTGGGACATCATGAAGAAGCCGCTGGCCACCCGGGTCGCCGAGCAGGCGCTGAACCCGCTGATCGGCAAGAGCTTCGTGGCGTACGCGACCAAGCCGCACCTGCCGCGTCTGGCCGACACCGGGACGGACGCCACGTGACCACTCCCCGGACGGAACATCTGGTCCTGCCCGGGGTCCTCACCGCAGGGCAGGCCGCCGCGACCGTCGCCGGCATCCTCGCCGTGCAGCGCGAGGACGGTGCGATCCCCTGGTTCCGGGGGCACCACCTCGACCCGTGGGACCACGTCGAGGCGGCCATGGCCCTCGACACGGCCGGCGAGCACGAGGCCGCCGAGCGGGCCTACCTGTGGCTGGCCCGGCACCAGAACGAGGACGGCTCCTGGTACGCCGCCTACACCGACGGCGAGTTCGACGCGGTCACCGACCCGGGCCGGGAGACCAACTTCGTCGCCTACATAGCCGTCGGCGTCTGGCACCACTACCTCTCCACCGGCGACGACGCGTTCCTGGAGCGTATGTGGCCGGCGGTGTACGCGGCGGTGGAGTTCGTGCTGTGCCTGCAGCAGCCCGGCGGGCAGATCGGCTGGCGGCGCGACGACGACGGTACGCACACGGCGGACGCCCTGCTGACGGGCAGCTCCTCCATCCACCACGCGCTGCGTTGCGCTCTCGCCATCGCCGAGCAGCGCGAAGAGGCCCAACCGGACTGGGAGTTGGCGGCGGGTGCGCTGCGGCACGCCATACGCCACCACCCCGAGCGGTTCCTCGACAAGAACCGGTACTCGATGGACTGGTACTACCCGGTGCTCGGCGGTGCGCTGACCGGCGCGGAGGCCAAGGCCAGGATCGAGGAGGACTGGGACCGGTTCGTCGTCCCCGGGCTGGGGGTGCGGTGCGTGGTGCCCAACCCATGGGTGACGGGGGGTGAGTCGGCAGAGCTCGCGCTCGCGTTGTGGGCGATGGGGGAATCGGACCGTGCGCTGGAGATCTTGCAGTCGATCCAGCATCTGCGTGATCCGGAGAGCGGGCTCTACTGGACCGGGTACGTCTTCGACGACGAGGCGATCTGGCCGCGGGAGTTGACGACGTGGACTGCGGGGTCGTTGTTGCTGGCCGTTGCCGCGTTGGGCGGGCATGAGGCTACGTGCCAGGTGTTCGGTGGTGCGGACTTGCCTGTGGGGCTTGAGTCGGACTGCTGCGCCTAGGAGCCCGGGGGTTTCGCCTGGTGTGCGGGCGCGGGGTGTGCGTGGTTGATCGCGCAGTTCCCCGCGCCCCTAGGGCATCAGTGCCGGTGTGCTCGATTGGCGATGGCGTGGCCCACGAAGAGGTACACCACCGCTGCCAGGCCGTAGCCGCATACCACTCGGGCCCATGCCTCGTCGAACGTGAACAGGTCGTGCGACCAGCCGGCGAGCCAGCGGGCCGCGTCGTGGATGAACTGGACGAACGAGTTGCCCGGGTTGGCGTCCAGCAGGTACATCAGGATCCAGAGACCCAGGATGAGGGCCATGATGTCGGCCACGACCGCGACGATCGTGCCGGCTTGATTCGCGCCGTTGCGATATCGAGGGGACATACCTTCCGGATTGCCCTTGAACTCTGGATGAAACCCGGGGATTCGCTCAGGAGTTCAACTCCGCGAGGACCCGCAGGGTGTGCGGGTCGGGGCTGAGCGCGAGGAGGTCCGTCACCGGGCCCTTGCGCCACGACTCCAGCCGCTCGGCGATCCGTTCACGCGGGCCGACCAGGGAGATCTCGTCGGCGAAGGCGTCGGGGACCGCCAGCACGGCCTCCTCCCGGCGGCCGGAGAGGAACAGTTCCTGGATGCGGCGGGCCTCGGCCTCGTAGCCCATGCGGGCCATCAGGTCGGCGTGGAAGTTGCGGGCCGCGTGGCCCATGCCGCCGATGTAGAAGCCGAGCATCGTCTTGACGGGCAGCAGGCCCTCGGCGACGTCGTCGCAGACCCGGACCTGTGCCATCGGCGCGACCAGGAACCCTTCGGGCAGCTCCGCCAGGGCCGGGCCGTAGACCTCCGGCCGGGTCGGCGACCAGTACAGCGGCAGCCAGCCGTCGGCGATCCGGGTCGTCTGGGCGACGTTCTTCGGGCCCTCCGCGCCCAGCAGGATCGGCAGATCGGCGCGGAGCGGGTGCGTGATCGGCTTGAGGGGCTTGCCGAGACCCGTGGCGTCCGGGCCCCGGTAGGGGTGGGAGTGGAAGCGGCCCGCCAGCTCGACGGGGGCCTCGCGGCGCAGCACCTGCCGCAGGACGTCGACGTACTCGCGGGTGGCCGTGAGCGGCGAGGCGGGGAAGGGGCGGCCGTACCAGCCCTCGACGACCTGCGGGCCGGAGAGGCCGAGGCCCAGCATCACGCGACCGCCGGAGAGATGGTCCAGCGTGAGCGCGTGCATCGCGGTAGTGGTGGGCGAGCGGGCCGCCATCTGCGCGACCGCCGTGCCGAGCCGGATGCGGGAGGTGTGGGCCGCGATCCAGGTGAGCGGGGTGAAGGCGTCCGAGCCCCAGGACTCCGCCGTCCAGACCGAGTCGTAGCCGAGCCGCTCGGCCTCCTGCGCGAGGGGGACATGGCCGGGGGAGGGACCGCGGCCCCAGTAGCCGAGCGCGAGACCGAGCCGCATGCCTGCCTCCTGACGATGCGTCAGATCACGGAGGCGACGACTGTACGGCAACGGCCCCCCACCCGGAAGGGCGAGGGGCCGTGCGAGAGGTGTGCGGGCTCAGCCGCGCTGGATGCCCGACGTGTCCTGAAGGACACCGCGGCGGCCGTCCTGCGTCTGGGCGACCAGGGCCGCTCCGCGCTGCTCGACGGCCAGGTACCAGGTACCCGGGGCCAGTTCGGCGATGGGCGTGGGCGAACCGTCCTCCGCGAACAGCGGCCGCGGCACCGGCACCGCGAACCAGAACGGGGAGAAGTCCCCGGCCGGCGGCTGCGGCTGGGCCTGCGCCTGCTGGGGCTGGCCGCCGAACGGCTGCCCGGGCTGTCCGGGCTGCGGCTGGCCGTAGCCGCCGGGCTGCTGCGCGCCCGGGTAGCCGTAACCACCGGGGGGCTGGGCGCCGTAGGGCTGCGGGGCGGCCGGACGGGGGGCCGGGAGCAGGGCGCCCTTGAGGACCGGGACGAGGGGGGTGGCGAGGGCGGCGGCGGCCATCAGCAGCGTGGCGACGAGGGCGAGGATGATGCCGATGCCCGGGCTCGGGGCGCCCTCGCTGCCGTTCTCACCGATGTTGTCGAAGCCGCCCGGCACGTCGAAGATGTTGCCGAGCGCGCTCCATGCGGCGAACACCGTGAAGGCGACGCCGAACGGGACGAGTTCCAGCCCCGCGATCTTCGGGGCCTGCGGAAGGCCCCGGCCGACGACGACGAGCGCGGCGCCGATGATTCCGGCCAGCACGACGCTGAACACGACCGGGCCGCTGCCCCACAGGCTGGGGAGGTCGACGCTGTCGGGGACATTGTCGAACGAGTAGAGGTCGAGGAACGACGCGATCAACAGCAATACCGCTGCTCCGATCACCACGCCGTCGCCCCGAGTGAGGGAGCGGATATTCACTTCAGGTCCTTCGTAGGTCGTCTCATCGTCGGTAGAGGCGTCGCTGTCACCATGCCGCCGTCCGGACTCGGTGTGAAGCGCGGGGGTGGCCCCTCATCGTAAGGAGGACCCTATCGTCCGCCCCATCAGGGTGTCCGCCGGGATCTGCCGGTCCGGGACTACCCGCGCAGAAAACTCACGATTCCCTCGGAGATCCCTTGCGCCGCCTTCTGTCGCCACGCGCCGCTGGTGAGCAACGCCGCGTCCTTGCTATCGCGCATGTTGCCGCACTCGATGAACACCTTGGGAACCGTTGACAGATTGAGACCGCCCAGGTCCTTACGCGTGACGAGACCGCCGCCGTCGCCGATGTAGTTGGAGGGCGCGCTGCCGGTGACCGCCACGAAACGGCCCGCGACGCGCTCGCCGAGATCGCGGGAAGGGCCGACGATCGCCCGGGTGTCCGCGGCGCCCGCCTTGACCGCGCCGGGCAGGATCACGTGGAAGCCGCGGTTGCCGGCGCCCGAGCCGTCCGCGTGGATCGACACCACGGCATCGGCCTTCGCCTGGTTGCCGATCCGGGCCCGCTCGTCCACGCACGGCCCGAACGGCCGGTCTGCGTCCTGCGTCAGCTTCACCGTGGCGCCCTGCTTCTCCAGCAGCGTGCGCATCCGGTGCGCCACGTCCAGCGTGAACTTCGCCTCGGTGTAACCGTCGTTGGTGGACGTGCCCGTGGTGTCGCACTCCTTCGAGTTCGTCCCGATGTCCACCTGGCGGTTGATCTCGGACGCGTGCCGGAAGTTGCCCGGGTTGTGCCCCGGGTCGATGACGACGACCTTGCCCTTGAGCGGCCCGGAGGCGGCGGGCGCGGAGGCCGAGGGCGTGTTGGTGGGCTCCGGTGAGGCGCTCGGCTCCTTGGCGTCGTCGGAGGGAGCGCTCGACGCGGCGGGAGGGGAGGACCGTACGGTCGCCTGCCCCGACCCCCCGTCGTCCCCCGAGCCGCCCACCGTCTCGTACACCAGCCAGCCGAGCAGCGCCCCCGGCACCAGCGCGGCGAGCGCCACGGTCAGGGGGCCGCGGCGGGGGCGGCGGTTCTGGGGAGGTTCGAAGTCCGGGCCTACGTACGACACGCCTGCCACCCTAGCGGCCGTCGGCGGGGGCGGCGGGCCGAGGACGGCCCGACGGGTGGCGGCTACGTCCCGTTCCCGCCGTCGTCCCCGTGCCGTACCGCCTCCTTCACCCGCGCCTCCACCTCCTGACGCGGTGTGCCCTCCTGCTTCGCGTACCCGGTCACCGCCGCCTGGACGTCGCGGGCGAGATCGCGCCAGGCGCGCCAGGCCGTCTCCCAGGTGGTGGTCTGCTGGTCGCTCCACTTCGTCTGGGTGGGCGGCCCGTACGCGTCCTGCAGATGACGCACGCGGGCGTACGCCTCGTCCGCCGCGCGCTGCTTCTCCACGAGCTCTTCGAAGGTGTGTGCCACGCGCCCGGATCCTTGGGCAGTGACGGTCGCCCACCGACGCGCCACGCCGCCCGTGGGCCGACCGGGCGGGGGTGCGGGGGGCGCAGTTCACCCGCCCAGCCGTCGAAGGGACTGCCGTGCGTCAGATGCCCGGGCCCGTGCGGCGCAGCACCCGCAGCGAGTCCGTCGCCGAGACCTCGGTGAACGCGCCGGAGGCGAGGGCGCGGAGGTAGACGCGGTAGGGGCCTGGCCGGTGAACTCGTCCTTCGGGTCACCGACGCGCCACGCCGCCCGTCGGCCGACCGGGCGGGGGTGCGGGGGGCGCAGTTCACCCGCCCAGCCGTCGAAAGGGCTGCCGTGCGTCAGATGCCCGGGCCCGTGCGGCGCAGCACCCGCAGCGAGTCCGTCGCCGAGACCTCCGTGAAGGCGCCCGAGGCGAGCGCCCGGAGGTAGACGCGGTAGGGGGCCTGGCCGGTGAACTCGTCCTGCGGGTCGGGGAAGACGTCGTGGATGAGCAGCAGCCCGCCCTCGGCGACGTGCGGGGCCCAGCCCTCGTAGTCGGCGCCTGCGTGCTCGTCGGTGTGGCCGCCGTCGATGAAGACGAATCCGAGCGGCGTCCGCCAGAACGCGGCGATCTGCGGGGACCGCCCGACCAGCGCCACGACGTGCTCCTCCAGGCCCGCCCGGTGGAGCGTGCGGCGGAACGTGGGCAGCGTGTCCATCAGGCCGATCTCGGGGTCGACCGTCTCCGGGTCGTGGTAGTCCCAGCCGGGCTGCTGCTCCTCGCTGCCGCGGTGGTGGTCGACGGTGAGCGCGCTGACCCCGGCCGCGCGGGCCGCGTCGGCGAGCAGGATCGTGGACCGGCCGCAGTAGGTGCCGACCTCCAGCAGCGGCAGCCCGAGCCGCCCGGCCTCCACCGCCGCCGCGTACAGCGCCAGGCCCTCGCCGACGGGCATGAACCCCTTCGCCGCCTCGAACGCGGCCAGGATCTCGGGCTTCGGCGCCGCGGGCATGGGGTTCCTCTCGGTCGTACGACGGTCAGGGCGCCCATCGTGCCGTACCCCCTGCCGAAAGGACGACAGGGGGTACCGGTGAGTAGCGGGTCGGGCGGCAGGTCAGGCGGGAACCGTCTCTCCCGGCAGCGACAGGTCCAGGTCGACCGGGCGCTCGTCGCCCGCGTGGGTCGCGGACGAGGCGAGCGGGCCGTGCCCCGCGGCGCGTGCGGCCACGACGTAGGAGCCCTGGGCGGGGACGGTGAGCGCGTAGCTGCCGTCCTCGGCGGAGAGCGTCGCACCCGCCTGGCGGCCGCAGCGGTCGATCAGCGTGACCTTGGCCCGGGCGACCGGGGAGCCGTCGGCGCCCAGCACCCGGCCGCGGAAGCCGCGAAGGGCCTGCTCGGCACGCTCCAGCGCCGCGTCCTCCTCGCTGCTCGCGCGCAACTGCGGCTTGTCCGACGGCCGCCGGCCCGGCAGGAACAGCGCCAGGAGCAGGCCCACCGCCACCGCGCCCGTCGCGATCAGGAAGGACACCCGGAAGCCGTGCATGGTCGGGATCTCGACACCGCCGACGTTGTTCGCGGTGTCGGCCAGCACCATGCCGATCACGGCGCTCGACACCGACGTGCCGATGGAGCGCATCAGGGTGTTGAGGCCGTTCGCCGCACCCGTCTCCGACGCCGGGACGGCGCCCACGATCAGCGCGGGCAGCGAGGAGTAGGCGAGGCCGATGCCCGCGCCCAGGAGGACCGAGATGACCAGGCTCTGCCAGGCGGCGCTCATCAGGCCGAGGCCGGCGCCGTAACCGATCGCGATGATCAGCAGGCCGAGGATCAGGGTGAACTTGGGGCCGTGCTTCGCGGACAGCCGGGCGTAGACGGGCGCCGTGAACATCATCGTCAGGCCGAGCGGCGCGACGAGCAGACCCGCGACGACCATCGACTGGCCGAGGCCGTAACCGGTGGACGTCGGCAGCTGGAGCAGCTGCGGCAGGACCAGGGAGACGACGTAGAAGGAGACGCCGACCATGATCGAGGCGAGGTTGGTGAAGAGGACGGCCGGGCGGGCCGTGGTGCGCAGGTCGACCAGCGGGGCCTTCAGGCGCAGCTCCATCACGCCCCACAGCACGAGCACGACCGCCGAGGCGGCGAACAGGCCGAGCGTGGTGCCGGAGGCCCAGCCCCAGTCGCTGCCCTTGGTGATCGGCAGCAGGAACAGGACGAGCCCGGCGGACAGGCCGAGCGCGCCCGGCAGGTCGAAGGAGCCCTCGGCGCGCATCGGGGACTCCGGTACGACGAGGAGGGTGAGGGCGATGGCCGCGACGCCGAGACCGGCGGCCCCGTAGTAGAGGGTGTGCCAGTCGCTGTGCTGGGCGACCAGGGCGGCGGCGGGCAGGGCGAGGCCGCCGCCGACGCCGATGGAGGAGCTCATCAGTGCCATCGCCGAGCCGAGCTTCTCGCGGGGCAGCATGTCGCGCATCAGACCGATGCCGAGCGGGATGGCGCCCATCGCGAAGCCCTGCAGCGTACGGCCGGTGATCATGAGCAGCAGATCGCTGGTGAGCGCGCTGACCAGGGCGCCGACGACCATCACGGCCAGGCTGAGGATCAGCATGCGGCGCTTGCCGTAGAGGTCGCCCAGGCGGCCCATGATCGGGGTGGCCACCGCGCCCGAGAGGAGGGTCGAGGTGAGGACCCAGGTGGCGTTGCTGGGGGCGGTGTCCAGCAGTTGCGGCAGATCCTTGATCACCGGAACGAGCAGGGTCTGCATCACCGCGACAACGATGCCCGCGAAGGCGAGCACCGGGACCACGGCCCCGCTCGCTCTGCCGGCGGGGCGGTCTGTCGTCGTCTGCGTCATTGAGGAGGGCCTCCAGGCCGGGGAGCGTCGGGTTACGTGGAGTCTGAACCTTGTATGTCCAGGCAACTATTCCGTTGCTTTGGCACCCTAACGAAAACTTGACCTTTCCTTGGTCCTGGAGGGGGAGTGCGGGGTATTTGTGACGGTTTGCCCAGTGGCCTAGGTCCCGGGACCGAGAACCGGGCCCTGCGAAATCCCGATGCAAGGGGCGCAAGGCGGTTGAGAGCATGACACCCATGCTCGAATCCGCCGATGCCGCCACCGCCCGACGCCCCCGCATATCCCGACTGTCCCGGCTGCGTCCGCGCGGAGCGCCGCCGATGTGGCTCGTCGTCGCGCTCACCTGCGCCGGGCAGTTCCTCGTCGTGCTGGACGTGTCCGTCGTCAACGTGGCGCTGCCGTCGATGCGGACCGGGCTGGGCCTCGGCGAGCAGGGCCTGCAGTGGGTGGTGAACGCCTACGCCATCGCCTTCGCCGGGTTCATGCTGCTCGGCGGACGCGCCGGGGACCTCTACGGCCGCAAGCGGATGTTCCTCGTCGGGCTCGGCCTGTTCACCCTGGCCTCGGCGGCCGGCGGGCTGGCACAGGACGACTGGCAGCTGTTGATGGCGCGGGCCGTGCAGGGGCTCGGCGCGGCGGTGCTGGCGCCCTCGACGCTGACGATCCTCACGGCGTCGGTGCCGGAGGGCGCCGCGCGGGCCCGGGCCATCGGGACCTGGACGGCCGTCGGGGCCGGTGGCGGCGCGGCGGGCGGTCTGGTCGGCGGACTGCTGGTGGAGACGCTCTCCTGGCGCTGGGTGCTGCTGATCAACGTGCCCGTCGGGGCCGTGGTGCTGTGCGCCGCCGCCTGGTTCCTCACCGAGGGCCGCGCCGGGGACGGACGCCGCCTCGACCTGCCGGGCGCGCTGCTCGTCACGGCCGGTCTCGGCACGCTGGCCTTCGGCATCTCCCAGACGGAGGCGGCGGGCTGGACGGCACCGGCCACCCTGCTGCCGCTGCTCGCCGGCCTGGTCCTGCTCGGGGCGTTCCTGGCCGTGGAGGCCCGCACGGCGAGTCCGCTGATGCCGCTCGGCCTCCTGCGCGTGCGCTCGGTGTCCTCGGCGAACGTCTCGATGTTCCTGTGCGGCTCCGCGATGTTCTGCATGTGGTTCTTCATGACCCTCTACGCGCAGAACGTCCTCGGCTACACCCCGATCGAGGCGGGCCTCGCCCTGGTCCCGAGCTCCCTCGCCGTCATCCTCGGCTCCAAGCTCGCACCACGCCTGATGCGGCCGGTCGGCCCGCGCAACGTCGCCGCGCTGGGAACCCTCGTCGCCGTGGCCGGATTCGCCTGGCAGTCCACGATGACCTCCGACGGCTCCTACGCCACGGCGATCCTCGTCCCCGGCGTCCTCATGATGCTCGGCGCGGGCCTGGCGGCGACCCCCCTCGCCTCCCTGGCCACCTCCGGCGCCGCCCCAGAGGAGGCGGGCCTGGTCTCCGGCCTCGTCAACACGTCCCGCACGATGGGCGGTTCCCTGGGCCTGGCGGTCCTGTCCACCCTCGCGGCAGCCGAGTCGTCGGGCAGCACGACCCCGCAGGCCCTGACAGCGGGCTACGCCCTCGCGTTCCGTGTGGGGGCCGGGGTGCTGACGGCCGGGGTCGTGCTGATGTGGGTGTGGCTGCCACGGCGGGCGGCGCAGGGGCCGTAGAAGTGCGCGGGGCTACAGCCAACCCTGGCGGCGGGCCTGGCGGAGGGCTTCCATGCGGTTGCGGGTGGCCGTCTTGCCGATCGCGGAGGAGAGGTAGTTGCGGACGGTGGACTCCGAGAGGTGGAGCCTGGCGGCGATGTCGGCGACCGTCTCGCCCGCCGGGACCCGGCGGACGGCGGCGGCGAGTTCCTCCACGGGACCGTCCTTGACCAGGAAACCGGCCGCTCCCGCCTCCACGGCTCGGCGCAGGTAGCCGGGGCGGCCGAAGGTCGTGAGGATCAGCACGCGGCAGTCGGGGACCCGGGCGCGCAGGTCCGCCGCGGCGTCCAGACCGCTCCCGGGAGTTCGATGTCGAGGAGGGCGACGTCCGGACCGTGGGCGAGCGCCGCGTCCAGGATCGCGTCTCCCGCGGCCACCTGTGCGACGACCTCGATGTCGTCCTCCATCCCCGGCAGCAGCGCGAGCGCACCGCGCATCATGCCCTGGTCCTCGGCGAGCAGCACGCGGATGGGCCGGGCGGTCATGGGCCCGGGGTGGGGCGGGCCGTGTCCAGCAGTGAGGTCAGCGTCCGCATGAAGGACGCCGCCGAGTGGTCCGCGTGGTCGCGGATGCGCGCCGCGACCGTATCGGCGCCGCCGCCCTCCAGAAGGCCGACGATCCGGGCCAGGTCCTGCCCGTGCCCCTCCTCGGTGGTCAGGTAGAAGTCCGTCGCGTCGTACGTTATGTGGAAGACGTGCTTCTTCACATCGCTCAGCGTCAGGTAGTCGTCGTGCGTCTTGGGGGTCGGCTCGGGCGCGCCGACGCACACCGCAGGGGTACCGGCGCCCCACGCGTTGACGGCCAGGTGGTACGTGTCCGTGATGACCAGCCGGTAGCGGGGCAGGACCCCGACCAGGTCGCCGACGGTGGGACACCCCGGGCGGGCCGCGATGTGGCCGACCGCGGCGGGGACGTCCCGGTCGAACCAGGGCAGCCACTCCAGCGGGGCACCCAGACGGTCGGACAGGCCCTGGCAGAAGGCGGGCAGCCAGTCGGGGATCGGCGTACGGGCGCCGAGGAAGACGCCGATCGCACCGTCGTCGGGCACCGACCGGGACCACTGCGAGGTCGGGAGGTGGCCGAGGTCACCGGGGCGGGACAGCAGCGCCGCGTCCGAACCGAAGTGGTCGGTCGTACGGTCCCCGCGCAGATGCGCGAGCTTCGCCGCCGAGAGCGGATCCCGCACCCACATCCGGTGGCTGCGCGTCACCAGGCGGGAGAACAGCTGGCCGTACTCCTTGTCCTCGTAGTCGGACTGCGTGTTGTGCAGGATCGTCCCACCGTAGCTGAGGGTCCGCGCGAGGACCTCGTCCGGCTGGTCGGCGAGGAGCAGGGCCCGGTTCAGCTGCGCCCGGGCGTCCTCCCGGTCCGTGGCGAAGCCGAAGTCGAGCAGGCGGTTCGTCGCGTCCTGCGCCAGGTAGTGCCGGGTGTGCAGGAAGTCGCCCCAGAAGACGACCGCGTCATGGTCGCGGAGCGTGTCGAGGTGCTCGGCCAGCGGATGGAAGCGGAACGGGAACTCGGTGCCGCGCGCACCCTCGCGCAGTGGCACGGTCTCCGGTGCGTGCAGCGTGTACCAGGTGGCGTCGAACGCGGTGTCCATCCGCCGCCGCAGGGACTCGAACGCCAAGTCCACGGTCAGCATGCCCGTGTTGCGGTACCCGATGTTCGGCGCGGTGATGACGGCGACGCGTCCCATGTGCTCCCGTTCTCCCAGCCGTTGCCGACGCCCTGGACGTGTGGTGGCGCGGACCACCGGCCAACGTACACGTCCGGGTCGCTGCGCAAACCTGCCGCCCCCGACCCCTCCGGCCGCTCCTCCGCCACGTCCGCCGGAAGCTCCGCCGCCACCGCGAAGCCACCCCTGGTCCGCCACCCCGCGGTCAGCGAACCCCCGCCGCCGCGAGCCGCTCCGTCAGGCCGGTCAGCCCCGTGCCGGCGGAGCCGACCCCCGCGCGGGGGAGCCGGTGAGCCCTGTGCTGTCAGAGTCGTCTCTCCAGGACATCTCCCCTCCTTCGTCCCGACCGCGCCGGCGAACGGCACGACCCGCCGGGCCCGCGCGGTCATGGCGACGACGTTACGGACCCGCCGGGCCGCGCGGCAGATGCGCTTGTACGGACTGCGGCAGGACACATGTCGTCGCCACGCCGATCTGACACGGTGTCAGGAGTCTTCACAACTGATGGGGCCTCGGCTATACAGAGGGCGCGGGACTGGAACGCGTTTCAGTTCGCGTCCCGGCCCGGTCCCAGACGGCCTCGGTGCGGCCGACGGTGCGGACGGCCGTACCGAGGTCCTTCCTCCGGCGATCAGGAGCCCCATGCCCATCGACGCAGCCACGGCGCTCGCGGCCGAACCCCGGACCGGCGAGCTCTCCTGGGACCACAGGGACGTGCAGCTCTACCACCTCGGCATCGGCGCGGGCAGCCCCGCCACCGACCCCGACGAACTGCGCTACACCCTGGAGACCCGGCTGCACGTCCTGCCGAGCTTCGCCACCGTCGCGGGCGGCGGAAAGCCCGGCGTCACCAGCGGGCTGTCCATGCCCGGCATCGAGGTCGACCTCGCCCGCGTCCTGCACGGCGGCCAGAGCCTCGTCATCCACCGGCCCATCCCGGCGACGGGCACCGCCACCGCGACCAACCGGATCGCCGCCGTGTACGACAAGGGCACCGCGGCCGTCCTCGTGCTGCGCACCGAAGTCGCGGACACCGGAGGCCCGTTGTGGACCAACGACGCCCAGATCTTCATCCGCGGCGAGGGCGGCTGGGGTGGCGACCGCGGCCCCTCCGCCCGCCTCGAACCCCCCGCCGGGGAACCCGACCGGACCGTCGAACGGCCGATCCGCGACGACCAGGCCCTGCTCTACCGCCTCTCCGGCGACTGGAACCCGCTGCACGCCGACCCGGAGTTCGCCAAGGTCGCCGGATTCGAGCGGCCCATCCTGCACGGCCTGTGCACCTACGGCATCACGCTCAAGGCGGTCGTCGACACCCTGCTCGGCGGGGACGTGACCCGGGTGCGGTCCTACGCCACCCGGTTCGCCGGGGTCGTGTACCCGGGGGAGACCCTGCGGATCCGCATGTGGCACACACCCGGCTCCACCCGGGTCGCCGTCAGTGCCGTCGAGCGCGAGGACGCTCCCGTCCTCGCCGACACGGTCGTCGAACACACCTGAACCACCACGCCGTACGAGGGGAGCCCGCACCATGCGCGCAGCCGTACTGCACGAGATCGGCCAGGACAAGCTGGAGGTCCTCGACGACGTCGAGGCGGTGGGGTTCGGGCCCGGCAAGGTCAGGATCCGGGTGCGCGCCACGGGGCTGTGCCACTCGGACCTGTCCGCGATGAGCGGGGTGCTCCCGCAGCCCGCGCCCTTCGTACCCGGCCACGAAGGGGCGGGAGAGATCCTCGAAGTCGGCGAGGGCGTCAGCCACCTGAAGGCCGGCGACCGGGTCGTCGTGTGCTGGCTGCCCGCCTGCGGCGCCTGCCCCGCCTGCAAGCGCGGCCAGACCCAGCTGTGCCTGGCCGGATTCATGAACGCCGGCACCCCCAACTTCAAGCGCCCCGGCGGGGACCTCTTCGGCTTCGCCGGCACCGGCACCTTCACCGAGGAGGTCGTCGTCGACGCAGGCTGCGCGGTGCCGATACCCGACGACGTGCCCTTCGACATCGCCGCCCTCATCGGCTGCGGGGTGACCACCGGCCTCGGCGCCGCGCTCAACACGGCCGACGTGGAAGCCGGTTCGTCGGTCGCCGTCATCGGCTGCGGGGGCGTGGGCATCTCCGCGATCCAGGGGGCCCGGCTGAAGGGCGCCGCCGAGATCGTCGCCGTCGACCCGGTGTCCTCGCGCCGCGAGTCGGCACTGAGGTTCGGCGCGTCGCGGGCCGTCTCCCCGGAGGAACTGCCCGACGCCAGGCAGCAGGTGACCGGCAGCGAGGGCTTCGACTACGTCTTCGAGGTCGTCGGCAGGTCCGCCACCGCCCGCACCGCCTACGAGAACACCCGGCGCGGCGGCACCCTCGTCATCGTCGGCGCGGGCGCCATGGACGACTTCCTCCAGCTCAGCATGTTCGAGCTGTTCTTCGACGAGAAGCGGATCCTGCCGTCCATGTACGGCGGCGGTGACGTGCTGACCTCCTACGAGCGCACCATCGCCCTGTGGCGGGCGGGCCGGATCGACCTGGCGGGCCTGATCACCCACCGGGTGCCGTTCGCCGACATCAACGAGGCGCTGGATCAGATGCGCACCGGGACCGCCCTGCGCACGTGCATAGAGATCTGAGGACCCACCGATGTCACTGCCACTCGAGGGGCTGTCCGCCGTCGTCACGGGCGCCGGACGCGGGCTCGGCCGGGCCGAGGCGCTGGAACTCGCCCGGCTCGGCGCCGCCGTCGTCGTCAACGACTACGGGCAGCCCGGCCGCGACGGCACGGGCGAGGCGTCAGCGGGGCCCGCCGAGGAGGTCGCCGCCGAGATCCGCGCGGCGGGCGGGAGCGCCCTCGCGCACACCGGCGACGTCTCCGACTTCGCACAGGCCCGCGCGCTCGTCGAGTCGGCCGTCACCGCGTACGGCAAGCTCGACATCCTCGTCAACAACGCGGGCATCCTGCGCGACCGCATGGTCTTCTCGATGGCCGAGGAGGAGTGGGACTCCGTCCTCCGCGTGCACCTCAAGGGCCACTTCAACACCACCCGGTTCGCCGCCGCGCACTGGCGGGAGCGGTCCAAGAGGGCCGGGGAGCCGGTGTTCGGGCGGATCGTGAACACCTCCTCGGAGGCGTTCCTCGCGGGCTCCGCCGGCCAGCCCAACTACGCCGCCGCCAAGGGCGGGATCGTCGGCCTCACCACCTCCACCGCCCTCGCCCTCGCCCGGTACGGCGTCACGGCCAACGCCATCTGCCCCCGCGCCCGCACCCGGATGACCGAGGACGTCTTCGCGGGCATCGAGCAACCCTCCGGCACCGGCCTCGACCCGCTCGCCCCCGAGCACGTCGCCCCGCTCGTCGGCTATCTGGCCTCGCCCGCCGCCGCCCACGTCAACGGCCAGCTCCTCGTGGTGCACGGCGGGATGGTCGCCGTCGTCGAACGGCCGCGGGTCGCCGCCAGATTCGACAGCAAGCAGGACACCTTCACCTACGACGAACTGGAGGCCGTCCTCGGCCCCTACTACGCGGACCGGCCGGCGGGGGAGACGTTCGCCGCGGCGGAGGTGCTGGGTCTGAAACGCGGGTGAAAGACGGTGCCGTAGCTGAAGCGCTGGAGCGGAAGCACGACGGAGGACACGGAACGGCCCTCCCCGCTTGTGGCGGGAAGGGCCGTTCGCCGTTGGGTGACTGGCGTGCCCTCAGGCCGCAGTCACGGCCTGCTCGGTCTCCGCCACCGGCTTGCGGTGGCGTCCGCGCGGAGCCGTCTCGCCGTCCTGCGTGGAGACTTCACCACGGTGCCGGCCGGGGCCGGAGGAGGGCTGCCGGACGTCGGCATTGCTCGGCTGGTTCGTGCTGGCGTCGCTCATCGGATGGAATTCACCCCGTCAACATGATCTTTTTTAGAGCCGGGTGAGTCTAACCGGCACCCCTGACCTCGGATCCAGGCGGCCACGCCAACCGGCACTGGTTCGTTACAAGGCGTCCCAACGGCGCTTCCTGAAGCGGCACAGGACGTGCGACCGAGGGCGTAGGAGGCTGGGCGGACGGGGCCGGCGGGCGAGGCTCGCCCGGTGCTGCGAGCCGTCCCGGGTCTCCCGGAGGCGGGGCCGCCGGCTGCGGTCGCGACGGCGGCTGCTGTTCCGGCTGCGGCCCCGGCGCGGCGACGGGCGGCGGCGCGGCGACGGGCGGCGGACTCACCTGCGCCACCCCGCACGGCACGGCCGCCGTCGCGTACGGCAGCCGCAGCACCCCCTCCGGCGTCCACAGGCCCGTCCCCCTCAACCAGCCCTCCGGCGCCCGAAGATGGTGCAGCCGCCGCTCGGCGGGACGCCAGACACCGACCCAGCTGCCCGTCGGCCCGTCCACCCGCAACGCCACCGCGCAGCTCTCCGGCGTCAGCACCTGCCCCGGCTGGATCGCGAACGGTGTGACGGAGCAGTCCCGCACCCGCAGGCACTCCGGGAAACGCACCGGCAGCGTGCTGCCGAGGACACCCCAGCCCAACCGGTCCTGCCCCGGCGAGGGCGCGTCCGAGCGGACGATCAGCAGCCCGCTGTCGTGGTCGGCGAGCAGCACCCGGTCGTCGCTGTCGGCGGCGATCTGCAGCAGCGGCGACACCTCACCACCGCACCCCAGGTCCACCACGACGGCCTTGGTGCGGCCGTCGGCCTCCCGGTCCAGTGCCAGCAGTCGTCCCGACCGGTCCAGCCAGACCCCGCCCGAGCAGCGGCCGGGCAGCTCCGCCAGCCGCTCGGGCCCGCAGGCGCCGCCCGCCACCAGCCACACCGACGTCGTACGCGGCCCGACGGCGAGGGCGTAGGCCCGTTCGCCGTCCGGGGCGGGCGGCAGCAGCCGCAGCCGGGCGGTCCGGTCCGGGCAGCCGACCGCGCCCAGGGGCAGCTCGCCGGTGCCCGGACCGGTCGGGTACAGCAGTGAGAAGGCGTGCCGCCCGGCCACCACCCGGTGGATCAGCACCCGTCCGTCGGCCATCGGCTGCACCTCGGTGCCGGGCTCCTCCGGCTGGTTGCGCGGCAGCGGCACCGCATACGGCTCGGGGCCGTCCAGGGTCCAGCGCTCCGGGAACCAGGAGCCGCCGGCCGACGCGAGACGCGCGCCGTAGGCACCGTCCGCGGTGAATGTGCAGCCGGCCGGCGCGGCCCCGTCCCCGCGGCCGTCCCCGCACCCGTACTCGTCACCGTCCTCGAATCCCGCCGAAGGCTCGATAGCACAGACCGTCATCGCTCGGTCACCTCCAGTGACGAAGGTAGTTCGCCCGCACGAACGTGGAATTCCGCTACAGCGGGCTTCACACATAAGGGTGTTCCAGGAACGATTCGCCTGAGGAAAAGGGGGCGATTGTGCTGAGCGGGGCGATGGGTGCCGGGAGCGGGCGGTGGCGGTGCAACGCCACAGATCAGGCGGGTAGCCTTGCTCCCGTGCCCCGTCTGTCTGAAGTCATCGCCGCGCTGGAGACCCTGTGGCCCGCCGAGCGGGCCGAGTCCTGGGACGCGGTCGGCACCGTCGCGGGCGACCCGGACCAGGAGGTCACCCGGGTCCTGTTCGCCGTCGACCCGGTCCAGGAGATCGTCGACGAGGCGGTGAAGCTGGGCGCCGACCTGCTCGTCACCCACCACCCGCTCTACCTGCGCGGCACGACGACGGTCGCGGCGACGCACTTCAAGGGCCGTGTCGTCCACACCCTCATCAAGAGCGACATCGCGCTGCACGTCGCCCACACCAACGCCGACACCGCCGACCCGGGTGTCTCCGACGCCCTCGCCGGCGCGCTGGACCTGCGGGTCACCGGGCCGCTCGTGCCGGACCCCACCGACCCCGAGGGCCGCCGGGGCCTGGGCCGCCTCTGCGCGCTGGACCACCCGTTGACCGTCCGCGAATTCGCCGCCCGCGCCGCCGAGCGGCTGCCCGCCACCGCGCAGGGCATCCGCGTCGCCGGCGACCCCGAGGCGCTCGTCCGCACGGTCGCCGTCAGCGGCGGCTCCGGCGACAGCCTCTTCGACCACGTACGCGCCGCCGGGGTCGACGCCTTCCTCACGGCCGACCTGCGCCACCACCCGGCGTCGGAAGCCGTTGCCCACAGCCCCCTCGCGCTGCTCGACGCGGCGCACTGGGCCACCGAGTGGCCCTGGTGCGAGCTGGCCGCGAGCCAGCTCGACGAGATCTCCGACCGGCACGGATGGGACCTGCGCGTCCACGTCTCGAAGACGGTCACCGACCCCTGGACCGCGCACGCGGCCTCGCCCCCTTCTGATCCCCTTGGAGCCCCGAACTGAACGCCGCGCCCGCCGACCAGATCCGTCTCCTCGACGTCCAGGACCTCGACGTCCGCCTCCAGCAGCTCGCGCACAAGCGCAAGTCGCTGCCCGAGCACGCCGAGATCGAGTCGCTGACCAAGGACCACACCCAGCTGCGCGACCTGCTCGTGGCCGCGCAGACCGAGGAGAGCGACACCGCCCGCGAGCAGACCAAGGCCGAGCAGGACGTGGACCAGGTGCGCCAGCGCGCCACCCGCGACCAGCAGCGCCTCGACTCGGGCGCCGTCACCTCCCCCAAGGACCTCGAGAACCTCCAGCGCGAGATCGCCTCCCTCGCCAAGCGGCAGGGCGATCTGGAGGACGTGGTGCTGGAGGTCATGGAGCGCCGGGAGTCCGCGCAGGAGCGGGTCGCCGAGCTGACCGAGCGCGTCACCTCCGTCCAGTCGAAGATCGACGACGCGACCGCGCGCCGCGACGCGGCCTTCGAGCAGATCGACGGCGAGGTCGCCACGATCACCAAGGAGCGCGAGGTCGTCGCCGCCTCGATCCCGGCCGATCTGCTGGGGCTCTACGACAAGCTGCGCGGGCAGCAGGGCGGCGTCGGCGCGGCGAAGCTGTACGCCCGCAGCTGCCAGGGCTGCCGGCAGGAGCTCGCCATCACCGAGCTGGCCGAGATCCGCAAGGCGGCGCCCGACACGGTCGTCCGCTGCGAGAACTGCCGCCGCATCCTGGTGCGCACCTCCGAGTCCGGCCTCTAGGCCTTCAGGGAGCCGCTGCGGTGCGGGAGTTCATCGTCGAGGCCGACGGCGGGTCGCGGGGCAACCCGGGGCCGGCCGGCTACGGGGCCGTGGTCAGCGACGCGGCGACGGGGGAGACCCTGCGGGAGACCGCCGAGTACATCGGCGTCGCCACGAACAACGTCGCCGAGTACCGCGGCCTGCTCGCCGGCCTGCGCGCCGCACACGCGCTGGACCCGGAGGCGACGGTCCACGTCCGCATGGACTCCAAGCTCGTCATCGAGCAGATGTCGGGCCGCTGGAAGATCAAGCACCCCGACATGAAGCCCCTGGCCGCGCAGGCGGCCCGGGTCTTCCCACCCGGCCGGGTCACGTACGAGTGGATGCCGAGGGCGCAGAACAAGCACGCCGACCGGCTGGCGAACGAGGCGATGGACGCGGGGGCCAGGGGCGAGCGGTGGTCGGAGTCGGCCTCGACGGCCGAGCTGGACACGGCTGCCGGGGGCGCCGGGAGCGCTGAGACCGTCGCGCCCTCCGGGCCGCCCGGTGACGCGGCGGCGGGCGCGGCCCGGGTGCGCGGGGCTCTGGCGCAGGGCCGTGGGGGGGGCCGGGGGGGCGGGCGGGGCCGGGGGGGC